>NZ_SOHC01000078.1:0-81027 GCF_004403955.1 Cryobacterium sp. TMT1-2-1 | reverse complement strand
CGGCCCTGGCAGCGGCAGCGCGCGCCGCCGCGGCGACCCGCGCGGCCTCGATCGCGGCCAGGCGCTTGCGCTCGGCGACGCCGGCCCGGTAGCCCTCGGCGGTCTTGGCTTCCGTGTCCTGCATGAACGTCAGCTGCGCGGCGAGTTCAACGCCCTTGTCCTCGGATTCTGCCAGCGCACCCGCCGCGGCGTCCGCCGCGGCCTGGGCTGCGATGAGGGCGTCCTCGGCGGCTCGGCGGAGCTTCTCCCGCTCGGTCTTGGCGACCTTCGCCTGGTCCCCCAGCGCCTGGGCCGTGTTCTTGGCGGTCTGGGCCTGATCGTAAATATCCGCACTGCGCTCGACCAGTTTGCTCATGCTGCCCAGCTTCGACAGCAGCTCGTCAGCGCCTTTACCGGATGTCTCGCCGTCGAGGAACAGGTTCACGCTGAGGTCGGTGCCGCCGGTTCGGTAGAGCTGGGCGGCCAGCTGGCCGGCCTGCCGGGTCGCGGCATCCGCAGTCTTCTTGCTCTCGTCGGCCTGCGCCTGGAGGGACTCGGCGCGACGCGTGGCCTCGTCCAGGTCGTCCTGCGCGACTTCGAGTTCGGCCGCACGCGCATCGGATGCCGCCCGGGTCTCCGCGACCTGCGTCTGCAGGCCGGCAATGAGGCTCCTGATCTCGGCCACCTGGGCCCGCGCGGCGGAGGTATTCGATTTCGCGTTCTGCAGGTCCTGCCAGCTCGGGTACTTGGCGGCCTGGGCCGGAGCGACCGGGCTGGCGAGGGTCACGGCCATGACCAGTGCGGCGGTGAATCCGATGACGGTCATGATGCGGCGCCTGGTCACCCCGGCCCACGCTGCGCTTCGGCGGCCGATCAGGCGCGCCGCGGGCCCGGACTCGATCGCAGTTCCCGTGCGCTTCATAATTCCCCGATCAACCGCTCACAAATCACATACGTCACTGTGTTAACTCCGTTCACAGTAACAAAACGGTCCCGCGTCCGGTACCCAGCCCGGCGCCGGACCGGGTGCCGGACCCGAATCTAACCCGCGGAACCGGCGAAACCGCGACCATTCGCGGGCGCGGTGGGAAGCGCGGCGCGCCGTGTGCGACTCGATTTGGGCAAACGAGCATCCGGAACGTATGCTTACTCGTCGGAAGTCATGCGGTTCGTGACGACACGGCCCCATCGTTTAGCGGCCTAGGACGGCGCCCTTTCACGGCGTTAACACGGGTTCGAATCCCGTTGGGGCTACACAATTAAAAATAGAAATACACTATAAAATGGTTCTCATAGCGAGGCCCTGTAGCGCAGTTGGTTAGCGCGCCGCCCTGTCACGGCGGAGGTCGCCGGTTCAAGTCCGGTCAGGGTCGCAAAGCAACAAGCCCTTTCGAAAGGAAGGGCTTTTGCCTTAGAAAGTCACCTCTCGAGGTCTCTTTCTGGCCCTGTAGCTCAGTTGGTAGAGCGTTCGACTGAAAATCGAAAGGTCACCGGATCGACGCCGGTCGGGGCCACGAAGGCCACTCCCAGGCTTCTACTCGGGGGTGGCCTTTTTTGTGCCCGCGGCGGCTCCGGTCCGGGCGAGACTCGCCCCCGAAGTGGCTACAGCACGTCCCCGCGGATTCGGGGTATGTTCGGCACGTGAGCAGCTGAGTTTCTGTCATGTTTCCCGGCTGCTTCCGGCGTGAGTCCCCGAAGCTCTCGCCCGATGGACCGCGAGGTCCCACACGCCCGCACCTGAACCTGTAACCCGAACTGCAGGGAATGACCGATGACACCACCGACAATTCGTCGACCCCTCCGTCGACCGTGCGCACCCGACCGCCCCCGGGCGGTGAGTGCGCGATGACCGATCCCACGCCGCGCCTGCCGGTGATCGGCCCTCTGCCCCTCGGGCGTCGCCCGAAGCTGAGGCTCGTCGACCCCTCCACCGAGCTCGCGCCCCGGCCGTCCGTGGACGCCCAGGCCTCCGGACTCCGCTGGGCCAGGCAGTACCGGGCCAGGCTTCGTGTGACGGACGTCGGCATCATTGTGGTGGCCGTTTCGGTGGCGCTGGTCGCACGCTTCGGTGTCGAGGGCGCCCAGGCTTCCATCGGAAGCCTCCGCGCGGACTACTGGGCGGTGGCCCTCCTGATCGCGGCCACCTGGGTCGCCACGCTCGGTGCGTTCCACACCCGGGATTCCCGGGTCGTGGGGATCGGGGCCTCGGAATACAAGCAGGTCGCCAACGCGAGCGCGCTCACCTTCGGGCTGCTCGCCATCGCCTTTCTCGTGTTCCAGGTCGATATAGCCCGCGGTTTCTTCATCCTGGCCCTGCCCCTGGGCGTCGTCGGACTCCTGCTTGAGCGCTGGCTCTGGCGCAAATGGCTTCTCCACCAGCGGCACTTCGGCCACTATCTGGCCCGGGTGATCGTCGTCGGCAAACGCGATGAAGTGGAGTACGTGGCCAATCAGATCGATGAGAAATCCGGCGCCGCGTATCACGTCGTGGGCGCCGCGCTCGAGGAGGGCACCGGGGGAACCGTCAACGCCGGCGACCATGAGGTGCCGGTCGTTGCCGACCTCGATCACGTGGCCGAAGCCGCGGCGGCCATGGGGGTCGACACGGTCATCGTGGCCGGACACCCCCAGGGTGGGAGCCACTACATCCGCAACCTGGGCTGGGAGCTGGAGGGGACATCCGCCGAGCTGGTGCTCTCGAGCCGGCTGACGGATGTTGCCGGCCCCCGCATCCACTTCCGCCCCGTCGAAGGCCTGCCGCTGATCCACGTTGAGATCCCCCAGTTCGAAGGGGGAAAGCACGTCCTCAAGCGCGCCCTCGACGTTGCCGTCTGCGGCGTGGCGATCGTGCTGTTGATGCCCCTTCTGGCCGCGGTGGCGATCGCGATTCGGGCAGAGAGCCCCGGGGCGGTCATCTTCCGCCAGGAAAGGGTCGGGCGTAACGGCCGCACCTTTCCGATGCTCAAATTCCGGTCGATGGTGCCCAATGCCGAAGACCACCTGTCGGTGCTTCGGGATCTCAACCAGGGCTCCGGACTGTTGTTCAAGATCAAGGACGACCCGCGCGTGACCAGGGTGGGCCGGGTGCTGCGCAAGTACTCACTCGACGAGCTTCCCCAGCTGTGGAACGTGCTCGTCGGCGACATGAGCCTGGTCGGCCCGCGCCCGCCGTTGCCCGCCGAGGTACGCGGCTACGAGAACCACGTTCACCGCCGCCTCTACATCAAGCCGGGGCTCACCGGAATGTGGCAGGTCAACGGCCGCTCCGACCTCAGCTGGGAGGAGAGCGTCCGACTCGACCTCTATTACGTCGAGAACTGGTCGCTCGCGGGCGACCTGATGATCATCTGGCGCACCTTCAAGGTCGTCATCCATCCAGTGGGGGCGTACTGATGAGCAATCTGACTGCCGGTCCGGGGATGGAAGCGTCCCCGGCACAGGGCCCCGGCCATCCGCCACGGATCGCGGCGACGGCCGACGTCGACCCCAGCGCGATCATCGAACCCGACACCGTGATCTGGCACCTCGCGCAGGTCCGCGAGTACGCTCGACTCGGCCCGGGCTGCATCCTCGGGCGGGGTGCCTACGTCGGGCCGGGAGTCATCCTCGGCAAGAACTGCAAGGTGCAGAATTACGCGCTCGTCTATGAGCCGGCCCTCATCGAGGACGGGGTCTTCATCGGCCCGGCTGCCGTGTTCACAAACGACCTTTTCCCCCGCGCTGTCAACGTCGACGGCACCCAGAAGGCCGCCGTCGATTGGGAAATGGTCGGCGTGACCGTGCGCACGGGTGCCTCCATCGGCGCCCGTGCGGTCTGCGTCGCGCCCCTCACCATCGGGCGGTGGGCGATGGTGGCCGCCGGCGCGGTGGTGACACGGGACGTGCCCGACTACGCGCTCGTTGCCGGGGTTCCCGCCCGGCGCATCGGCTGGGTCGGCCGCAGCGGCGCCCGCTTGCAGGACGCAGGCGACGGGACGTACGTCTGCCCCGCCACCGGAGAACGGTACGTGGAGAACAACGGGGTGCTCAGTCATACCTGAGCACCGGGCGAGGGCGCAATGACGACCACCACCCGGATCTCAATCGGCGGCCAGGCGGCCAGGCGGTCACGACCTGCTGCGCGCACAGGGGCACACCCGTCGCGCCCCCCGAACGGGGTGTGCACCCACGCTCCGGGGGCTCCTCCGCCATGGCCCCCGTAGGGGTTACAGCGCCGGGCCCCCGGATCGGGGTATGTTCGCCGTGTGCAGAGGTGAGAATTCATCAGATCTGCACAACAAGACACTGACCTGTAAACCCGAAATGCAGGGAATGCCCGTGAATACGTCGCTTATGCGTCGACTCTTCGTCGACCCCGTGGATCCAGCCCCCGCCCGGGCGGGAGCACCCGCTCCGGCACCCACCGCGCCTCGCTGCGCCTCGCGGCGGGGACGGTGAGGGCGCGATGACCGACCCGAGGCCCCGGCTTCCGTTCATCACCGCGGCGCCGGCCTGGCACATCCCGCGACTGCGGCTCGTGGACACCGAGGCGCCTCCGAATCCGGCCCGCAGCGTCGACACGCACTCCTCCGGACTGGCCTGGGCCAGGCGATACCGGACCACGCTCCTCCTGACCGACGCCGGGGTCATCGCGGCCGCCGTCGCAACGGGGCTGGCTGCGCAACTGGGCTCCGAGGGTGCTTCCGCGGCCGACCTCGGTCAGCACGCCGAGTACTGGGGAGTCTCCCTGCTCATCATCGCCACCTGGATCCTCACCCTCGGCACGTTCCACACCAGGGACTCGCGAGTCGTGGGGGTCGGCGCCACCGAGTACAAGCGGGTGATCAACGCGAGCGCACTGGCCTTCGGGCTGCTCGCGATCGGCTTCCTGCTCTTCCAGGTCCACTCCGCGCGCGATTACTTCCTCGTCGCCCTGCCCCTCGGCCTGGCCGCCCTCACGCTCGAACGCTGGCTGTGGCGAAAATGGCTGCTGCACCAACGGCTCTTCGGACACTATCTCTCGCGGGTCATCGTGGTCGGCAAACGCGAGGACGTTGACTACGTGATCGGCCAGATCGACGCCAAGTCCGGCGCGGCCTACTGCGTGGTGGGTGCGGCGCTGGAGAGCGACGGCGGCCTCGCGGTGATGGCCGGGCAGCACGAGGTGCCCGTCGTCGCCGACTTGAGCCGGGTCGCGAGCGCGGCGGCGAGCATGGGTGTCGACAGCGTGATCGTGGCCGGAGCCCCCGAGGGCGGAAGCCAGTACATCCGCAACCTCGCCTGGGACCTGGAAGGCACCTCGGCCGAGCTGGTGCTGTCGAGCCGGTTGACGGATGTCGCCGGACCCCGCATCCATTTTCGTCCGGTTGAGGGCCTGCCGCTGATCCACGTGGAGATCCCGCACTTCGATGGCGCCAGGCACGCACTCAAGCGCATGCTCGACCTGGTGGCCTCCGGACTGGGGCTCCTCGTGCTGTTGCCCCTGCTCCTGGCGATCGGCATCCTGGTCAGAGTCGAAAGCCCGGGTCCCGCGCTGTTCCTGCAGGAGCGCTGTGGCCGCAACGGGCGCACGTTCACCATGGTCAAGTTCCGCTCGATGGTCCGGACCGCGGAGGATGACCTGGCCGGCCTCCGCGAACTGAACGAAGCATCCGGTGCGCTGTTCAAGATCCGCCATGACCCGAGGATCACCCGGGTGGGGCGCGTGATCCGCAAGTACTCCCTCGACGAATTGCCCCAGCTCTGGAACGTCTTCGTCGGGGACATGAGCCTGGTGGGCCCGCGCCCGCCGCTGCCGACCGAGGTGGAGTGCTACGAGCGACATGTACATCGGCGTCTCTACATCAAACCGGGGCTGACCGGCATGTGGCAGGTCAACGGCCGCTCGGACCTGTCCTGGGACGAGAGCGTACGGCTCGACCTGTTCTACGTCGAAAACTGGTCCCTCCCCGGAGACCTGCTCATCCTGTGGCGCACCGTCAAGGTCGTCCTCCGCCCGACGGGGGCGTACTGATCATGCCCCTCACCCGATCCCAAGGAGCACACATGTCACATCGAATCGGCTACGCCGGCGGCGCCTTCGACCTGTTCCATGTCGGCCACCTGAACATCCTCAAGCATGCCAAGAGCCAGTGCGACTACCTCATCGCGGGAGTCGTGTCCGATGAACTTCTCGAGCTCGTCAAAGGCCGGCGCCCGATTGTCCCCCTCTCGGAGCGGCTGGAAATCGTGCGCCACGTCTCGTTTGTTGATGAGGCCGTGGAGGAAACCTTTCTGGACAAGCTGGACACCTGGCGATCGGTGCACTTCGATATCTACTTCAAGGGAGACGACTGGAAGGGAACCGAACGGGGGCTGCGCCTCGAGCAAGCGTTCGCCGAGGTGGGTGTCGAGGTGGTCTACTTCCCCTACACGATGAGCACCTCGAGCACCGCGCTCCGCCACGCGCTCGACGCGTTGTCGGCGCCCCCGCGCGAGGCCGAGGCGGTGCGCCGGCGCTAGCAGCCGGCGCCCTGGCGCGCGCCGCACCAACCTGAGAGTCCCCCCAGAGGGGGAATACTTGACTAACGCTCAGCTACTGGTCCGTGTGACGATTGTCCTGGGCGTTCCAAATCTTATGTAGCCACCGAGCCATACCCGCTTGTCATGCATACTGCTCTGCCGCTCACCACCTACTCACAACAGCGGCAAGGAGTGACTCATGTCACCATTCGGATTCACGCGCTCCCGGAGGGCGCCCGGCAGCACCCCGGACGGGCGCCGCGGCGTCGCACGAACGATCGGAGTGTCGACAGCGACCCTCACGGTTCTGGCCCTGTCGGCCGTGAGTCTCCCCGCCCAGGCGGCACCGGCGGTCCAGCCGACGGTGAGCCTCGCCTCGGCCGCGACCGCCCCGGCCGGATGGAAGCTGGCCTGGGCCGACGAGTTCTCCGGCACCACGCTCAATCGCGCCGTATGGAACGTCGCGAACAGATCAACCTACGGCGACGGGAACAAGGAGCTCGCCTGCCTGATGGACCGGCCGCAGAACGTCAAGGTATCCAGCGGCCTCCTTACGATCGCGGCGCGCAAAGAGGCGACTCCGATCACGTGCGGCACGCGCGACACGCGTTTCCCCGCCGGGCGCACGTACACCTCGGCCATGCTGCACACGAAGAACAAGCTCGCCTTCCAGTACGGACGGTTCGAGATCCGCGCGAAGATGCCGACCACACAGGGAACCTCGAAGGGACTGTGGCCGGCCTACTGGATGCGCCCGGCCGCCGGCGGGATCGGCGAGCTCGACATCCTCGAGCTGATCGGCACCGGCAAGAGCGACCCGTACAGCGCCGACAAGGTTTCCCAGACCATCCACTACGACTACGTGGGAACCCACCGGAAGCAGTCCCAAGTGCACAAGCTCGCCAGCGGCAACTTCGCCGATGGTTTCCACAACTACGCGGTCGAATGGGCGCCGGGTTCGATCAAGTGGTTCGTCGACGGGACCCTGACCTACACGCGCACCCTCAGCACGACGTCGTGGATTGACAAGGCGTTCGTGGGCAAGTTCTACCTCCGGCTCAACATGGCCGTCGGCGGCACGTGGCCCGGCTCGCCCGATGCCAACACGGCCTTCCCCGCGAACTACCAGGTCGACTACGTCAGGGTCTTCAGGCGCTGACGTGCGCAAGCGCCGACGTTCAGAAGCGCCGACGCAGTCGCAGCGGCCGCGCCTCAGAGGCCGCGGCCGCGGCGGTTGACGGCGTTGACCAGCGGCCCGGCGGGCACCAGGCGCGCGGCGATGGCCATCGCCGCGTAGGCGCGCAGTTGGGAGCGGTCGTGGCGGATGGCGCGACCGGCCCAGCTGCGCGCGCCGGCCAGCTGCCCGAGGGCGGCCAGCGCGAAGGCGATCTGGCCCTCGATCCGGGCTGACCCGGCGGCGCTGCCGGCGAATTCCGGATGCTTGTCGAGCAGGTAGCTGAGTCCGTCCGCGATCCCCTGCCACTTCCCCGAGAAGAACGACGCTCGGTTCCAATGGATGATGACCAGCGGCTCCCGTATTCCCAGGATGTGGCCGACGCGGGTGGCCCGGAGCAGAAGGTCGTAATCCTCCCCATAGGACGTCGGCAGCACCTCGTCGACCAGGCCGATGCGGCCGAGCAGATCGGCACGCCGGAGCAGGAACGAGGACGGGTGGATTTCGGTGATCCGCGACGCCAACAGGGCGGCGAATTCCGTGCGTTCGGGGGGCAGCCGATCGACCGTCCGGCCTGGCGTCACAATGCGGATGCCGGTGGCCACGAGAACCGCAGCCGGGTCCTCTCGCCACGCCTGGACCTGCCTGATCAGTTTGGTGGGGAGCCACTCGTCGTCATCGTCGCAGAATGAGGTGAGCTCTCCGCCGGCGGCGAGGATCCCCGTGTTACGGCCCCCGGCCAGTCCCGGCGTGCGGTCGTTCGACATCGTGCGGAGCGCTCGCGGACCGGCCGGCACGACGACATCCTCGAGGGGATCGACGGCCACCTGGTCGAAGACGACGATCACCTCGATCTCGCCCGCGTACTCCTGTCCGAGTGCGGCCCGCACCGCCGACCGGAGCAGCTCGGGCCGCCCGCGGGTCGCGATGACGACGCTCACGCTGGGTAACGTCGCACTCGACTGCGCCGGCATCAGACGAACCTTCCCAACCGGTGCTTGTGCAGACCGGAGGGCAGGACATCCGGACGCATGGTCAGCGCCGCGGCGATCATGGCGATCGCAAGTCCCGCAGTCATGATCCCGTAGTAGAGCGACTCGACGAGCACGACCAGCAGCACGGTGTTGAGGGCCAGGCCTGCCGGGTCACGTTCGCGGATCGACCTGATGTAGGCCCAGGCCAGCCACCCCATGAACAGAACCACCCCGGGGAACCCGTGCGAGAACATGACCATCCAGATCTGGCCCTGGGTGCCAACGGATGGCGCGTCATCCTTTTCGGAGGGGCGCGGGGCCCCGTAGCCGAGCCAGGGCGAATCGAGGGTACGGTCGAATGCCTCCTGGTAGAGGTTCGCGCGGTCCTCGGTCGACGAGCTGGCCGTGATCCTGTGGGTGAGTCGCTCGGCGATGGGCAGGGTCGCGAACGCGACCGCGACGACGGCCGCGAGCGCGAGCAGGCCGAGGAGCGCTTTGCCGTTGCCGCGGATGACCAGGCGAACGGCCACGTAGACCAGCGCGAGTCCGAGCCCCAGGAACATCCCCCGGTTGAGGGTGAGGAAGGCCGGCACCAGGGACACCGGGATGGCCAGGAGGAGCCACCAGAACCGCCGCTCCCCCCGCACCTCGACGAGGTAGGCGATCACGATGGGCAGGAGCATGGAATAGGCGTTGCCCCAGCCGTTCGTGTAGAGGAACGGGGCGCTGGGCCGGGGATCGAGCTTGGCCCATCCGTCCGGGTTGTACTGGGAGACCCGCCGGACGATCATGTCCTGGACCATCTCGTTGGAACTGATCGGGGCCGGGAGCACGAGGCCCAGCGGCGTGTGGATCGACAACAGGGGGAAGATCACGCCGATATACCCACCCGCGACGATGACAAGCCAGAACACGGTCAACACGCCGAGGACGTACCGCGTTGTGAGCGAGGCCCCGGCGTTGTAGACGTAGAGAAAAATGATCGTGACGCTCAGGTAGAGCAGGGCGCGATAGGCGAACCCAACGAGGCGATCACCGGTGTCAATTCCGATCACCGAGATGCCCATCCAGACCAGGAAGAACAGCCAGATGGCGAGCCCGCGCGGGAAACTGATGCCACCGCGGCGAACGAGAAGGAAGAGCATCACGGCGGCCAGCGCTATCCACACGGCCTCACCGAGGCCGAGCAGCCACCAGGCCGGGAACAGCACGAACATGGCCGCAAACGGCCAGCGCGGGAGGGGCTGCCGCAGAACAACGTCGGAGCCCGGCCTGGCCGGAGCGAGTGCCCGCATACGCTGCTCCTTCTCCGGTCGGCCCGGCCGATGCGCCGGTTCTCATGTCACGCGGGTTCAGTATAGGTAGCAACGCGGCGCATTATTCAACCCCGAACGGGGGTAGGTGCCCCCGCGCTGTTGTGCCAGTGTGTGCAGCATGAGGATAGCTCACCTACCAGCCGACGGGACTCCCGACCGCCCCGTCTCTTCCGGCGGCCCGTCGACCGCACGCCGCGTCGACGTCGTCGGCGTGGCCGTCGACACCCTGACCATGGCGGAGGTCGTCGAGACGATCCTGCGATGGACGGATTCCACCACGGTCCATGTCGCCGTTGGCGTCAATGCCGATGTGTGCAACCAGGCTGCCGCGGATCGGGTCCTGTGCGGTGTACTGGCCTCCGCCGACCTCACCTACGCGGACGGTCAGTCGATCGTCTGGGCGGCGCGATTCCTCGGCCGGATCATCCCGGAGCGCGTCGCCACGACCGATCTCATCCACCCGCTGGCCGCGGCGTGCGCGCAACAGGGAAAGAAACTCTTCCTGTACGGGGGGCAGGCCGGGGTCGCCGAGCGAGCCGCCGCCCGCCTGGCAGCCGGGTCGCCTGGGCTTCTGATCGATACGCACGACGGCTTCGTGCTGGAGCAGCACATGGACCGGCTGGTGCGGGAGATCAACGAGTCGGGGGCCGACATCCTTCTGGTCGGGCTCGGCGATCCCCTCCAGCAGCGCTGGGTTTCCAGCCATCGCAGCGAGCTCACCGTTCCGGTCGTGCTGACCTGCGGCGGCCTGTTCGACTGGACGAGCGGGGCACACCGGCGCGCTCCCGCCTGGATGATCGGCGCGGGCCTCGAATGGCTCTGGCGCCTCATGATCGAACCGCGACGACTCGCGAAGCGATACCTGCTGGGCAATCCCGCCTTCCTGCTCCGACTGGGCCTGGAAATCCTGCGCAATCACCGACGGGCCACGGTGTCGTGAGCAGCAGGACGCAGCTCGTCGCCACCGATTCCACCAACCTTGCCAGGGGCGCGGTCGCGGGCTTCGCCGGCGCCGCCACAAGCGCTGTGATGGGTTTCGTGCTGATGGTCGTCCTGGCCCGCACGCTCGGCGACACCGGCTCGGGCGTGGTCTTGCAGGCCATCGCGGTCTTCTCGATCGTCCTGAGCCTGGCCAGGGCCGGCATGGATTCCGCCGCCGTGTGGATCATGCCCCGCCTGGTCGCGCACGATCCGGCACGGATCCGCAGCGCGCTGACGGTCATGTTCGCGGCGACGGCAGCCGCCGGCGTCCTCTGCGGCGCGGCAACCGTGATCCTCGCGCCAGGCTTCGCGTTGACCGGGGACTCCCACGCCAGTGACGTGGCGGATGCCGTGGCCGTCGCCGGATGGTTCCTTCCGGTCGCGGCGCTCCTGCTGGTGGGGCTTGCGGCCACCCGGGGTCTGGGCGGCGTCCTGCCGTACGTGAGCGTGGGCAGCATCGGCCTTCCCGTCGTGCGTCCCATCGTCGTCTGGCTGGTCGCTGCCGGCGGCGGATCCTTCGTTGCCGTCACCCTGGCCTGGGCCGCCCCGCTCCCGGTCGCCCTGATCGCCGCCGCCCTCGTGCTGCGGGTCCAGGTTCGCCGTCACGAAGGGGCGGCCGGGGTGCGCGGGCTCTGGCGCCCTGATCCCTCCCTGCGGAAGGGCATCGTGTCCTACGCCTTGCCTCGAACGCTGTCGGCCGGCCTGGAACAGTCGGTGATTTGGCTCGACGTTGTGCTCGTGGGCATCCTTGCCGGGTCGGCTTCGGCCGGTGTCTACGGCGGCGCCAGCCGTTTCGTGGCCGCCGGACTCATCATCGACACGGCACTTCGCCTCGTCGTGTCCACTCGATTCAGCACCCTCCTGTTCCAGGAAAAGGTCGCCCAGGTCCAGGCGCTCTACCGGGTGGCGGCCACCTGGCTCGTGCTGTTCGGCACACCGATCTACCTCGTCCTGGCCGTTTTCGCGCCGGTGGTCCTCCAGCTGCTTGGACCAGGCTTCACCGAAGGATCGACGGCGCTCATGATCCTGTGCGCCGGCGGAATCATCAGCTTCACGGCCGGCAACGTGCAGTCGGTGCTCCTGATGAGCGGGCGGAGCGGCTGGGCGGCATTCAACAAGGCAATCGTGCTCGTCGTCAATGTGGCCGGGAACCTCGTGCTCGTGCCGCTCATCGGCATCAATGGCGCCGCGATCTCGTGGGCACTCAGCATGCTCATCGATGCCGCCCTCGCGACCGTGGAGGTCCGACGGTTCATCGGCATCCGGCTGGATGCGCGCGCCGTGGCGTACGCACTCATGGTGCCGGTGATCACGGTCGGCATCCCGGCCCTGGCCCTGCGGCTCACGGTCGGTGACACCCTGGCCGCGTTGCTCATCGCCCTCCCCCTGTGCGCGGCACTGTTCTTCGGCTGGTGCGCCCTGGACCGCCGGAGGTTGCAGCTGCATGACCTGGCGCTCCTCGCACGCCGCCGGGCCCCGGTGAAGTGATGCCAACCGAATGCGGGGGGTTCACTTCAGTGTTCGCTGGGGGTACTGTGCGTCGTAGTCGGAGCTCTCCCACCCCCGGGAGGCACCCGGCTGACGTGGGAACCAACCTGTACACCCGAAATGCAGGAGATGATCCAGTGAACCCGACCCTTGCGCTTGCGTGCGCTCCCGCCCCCGGGAGTCCGTCATGACGAAGTCCACGCACGCCCCCCAGCCCGGCGGCGAGCGATCGGGCGAGCGGCGGCCGCCCCGCCCCCGGCGCCGAGCCGTGCTTGTCGGGCTGTCGGCCGCGGTGACACTTCCGCTCTGCCTGGCAGCCTGGGCGTCCTTGCCCGCCCCGGCGACGGGCGCGGTCGAGAAAGCGGCGCCTCCCGCGGTGGGCGGCACGATCCGCGCGGCCGCCCCGGCGGCCCCGTCCCCCACCGCGACGCCTCCCGGGGCCTCGACGACGGCCCCGCTGGGAGCCCTCAACAAGGAGCTGGCGACATCGACTGTCAAGGGATTCCTGGAGTCTGTCGCAGCCGTTGATCCGACGTCCAAGAGCCTGGGCGCCAAGCTGTCCGCCGTGGCCAGGGGCGCGATCGTCGACGAGCTCGAGAACGAGCAGCAGGAGTTGGAGTCGAACGGCTGGACGCAACGCGGCAAGGCCACCGTGAAATCCGTCACCATCATCAGCACCAACCTGACCGCAACGCCCCCGACTGCGGTCGCACAAGCCTGCGTCGACTCCAGCAAGGTCGTGACGCTCGATGCCGACGGCCGGCCGCTGGCCGGCACGGACCCGGCTGCCGCGCACGCCGCCCTGAACATCTACTCACTGCAGCAGGACGGCGGAACGTGGCGCATCACGGCCCGGACGTTCCCGGACGACCCGGCCTGCTGATGCGCCGATCACGGCCGACCCCATCACTCACGAGGAGAACCGACATGCAGCGCTCAGGTACCGGACCCGCCGCCACGCGACGTGCCGCCTGGCTCACCGCCGGCGTCCTGCTGGCATCCGTCCTGACGCCGACCGCCGCGAATGCCGCGAGCCTGCCGGTGCCCAACGGGTTGACGGCAGCGAGCGCCGCGGCATCCTGTTGGGAAATCAAGCAGGTCACTCCCTCCGCTCCGAGCGGCGTTTACTGGCTGGGCACGCCCGCGCTGGGAGCGCCGGACCGCTTCTACTGCGACCAGACGACCGGCGGGGGCGGCTGGGTGCTCGTCGGACGCGGCCGGGAGGACTGGTCGCAGTCCGACGAGGGCAAGGGCAGCCCGGCCACCGTGAGCGGAACCATCACCGGGCAGGCCGCCTTCGCCCCGGCCCAGCTTTCGGCTGCCGTGATCCGCGCGCTCCTGAACGGGGCCGCCGTCAAGTCTCTCTCGGACGGCGTGCGGCTGCGGCGCGCAACGAACGCCACCGGGACCGCATGGCAGGAATCCACATTCACGTTCTCCTCGCCGCGCGACGACTGGTCCTGGATGTTCAACAACGAGCAGCGCCTCGGCTCCTGGAAGATCGGCGCGGCCTCCGGCACCGGCGGCCAAACGGCCGCCTTCGGGTCCGGCACCGGCCTGGAGCGCATCGAGACGATCACGACCGTGAACCAGGGCTGGAAGCCCGGCTTCGGATTCGGCACGGCCGCCCGCGGCACGACCAGTGCGAGCAGCTACCTCTGGGCACCGAGTTCGACCGCCCCCAATCCGCGCCCGTTCACGCAGGTGTACCTGAGGCCGAAGCTGCTGAGCTCCACCATCTTCTCGGCCATCCCCGACTCGGGCACCGCGAAGTCCGAAAACGCGGGGGTGGCGCAGAGCTTCGCCGCGCCGACCGTCTGGGGAGTCACCGGGCTGGGCGCCGGGCCGTCCACGACCGAGGGCAGCAACGAGGTCTCCGCCTTCGCAGAGGGCAACGGCATCGTCTACGTCGGCGGGAACTTCCTCGCGGTGCAGCGGAACTCGGCGGGAAGCGGCAAGGTCACGCAGCCCTACCTCGCTGCCTTCGATGTGCGGACCGGGGAATGGATCTCCTCGTTCCGGCCGACCTTCAACAACCAGGTCAAGGCGCTCGCCGTGCTGCCCAATGGACGCCTGGCCGTCGGCGGCTACTTCAGCACGGTGAACGGGGCTTCCCGCGCCGCCTTCGTCGTGCTCGATCCGACCACGGGGGCCACCGACGCGAGCTACACCACGAAGATCTTCAACAACATCGCCGGCGGCGTGCCCGTGGTTCGTTCACTCGACGTGCAGGACAACTGGCTCTATCTCGGCGGGGCCTTCACCCACATGACCGGAGGTACCGCGACATCCCAGAGGTACATGCGGTCCGCGGGCCGGATAGCCGCGACCGACGGCACCCCCGACCGCACCTGGAACCCTGAATTCAATGGGACCGTGATCTCGCTCGACGCTTCGGCCCGGGGAGACCGCGCCTATTACGCCGGGTACTTCACCACGTCGAAGACCACAGCCGCCGTCAAGGGCGCCGCGATCAGAACCGCGGACGCCACGGTGGTCCCGTGGACCATCGACTTCTCGAGTGCGAACAACTACCAGCAGGCCGTCAGGGAGGTCGGCAGCAGGGTGTGGATCGGCGGATCCAACCACATGCTGTACAGCTACGACCGCGCGGCGATGTCCGAGCTGAGCACCAACATCACCAAGTCGGGAGGTGACTTCCAGGCGATCTCGAGTGACGGATCCGTCGTCTACGGCGGCTGCCACTGCTTCTATACGAACTATTCCGGGGCACGGAGGTGGCCGACGATCGGCACGAACTGGACCCAGGCATCGAAGATCAGCAGCGCCGGGGCCTGGGACAACGCGACGGGCAAGTACCTCAACGCCTTCAGTCCCATCGTGAGCCAGCGCGCCGGCGCCGGAGCATGGGCCCTGTTCAACGACTCGACCGGGACCACCTGGTTCGGCGGCGACTACAGCAGTTCGTTCAAGGCCGGGTTCGTGTCCCAGTGGTCGGGCGGTTTCGTGCGGTTCGCACACAACGACACGCAGGCGCCGACCATCCCGTCGCGGCTCACAGCCGCGGTGACCGCCGGGGGTGACGCGCTGGGCTGGAGCGGTTCGACGGACAACCGTGGTTCCGTCACATACCAGGTGCTGCGCCAGGACCGCGTCATCGCGGCGACCACGTCGACATCGCTGACCGTTCCGGCCGCGCCGGCGGGGACGAAATATTTCGTTCGCGCCGTCGATCCCTCCGGCAACCGCTCGGCCAGCACCCCGGCGGTCACGGCCGACACGGCTGCGCCGCCGCCTCCGCCGCCGCCCGCGGACGCAACGCTGATCGGCGCGGGAAGCTCCTGGAGCTACTACTACTCCGCGACCGACCCGGCGCCGGGCTGGCAAGCGCCGACGTATGACGCATCGAGCTGGCCGACCGGCCCCGCGCCTCTCGGCTGGGGCCAGGCGACCCTGGGGACGACCCTGACCGCCGCGACCCCCAAACCGCTCACGTCCTACTACCGCAAGGCCTTCACGGTCGCCGATCCGGCCCAGGTCGGAACGGTCGAGGTGACGACGCGGGCAGACGACGGCATCGTCGTGTACCTGAACGGCGTGGAGATCACCCGGGTGAACATGCCGTCGGGCACCGTGACGAGCGGCACCTATGCCATCTCGGCCATCTCGGCGAGCACCGCCCTGGCCAACCCGGTCGTCGTGCAGGTCCCCGGCTCGACCCTCGTCGCGGGCACCAATGTGATCACCGCGGAGGTCCACTCCAATTACCGTGCCACACCAAGCGCCAGCTTCGAGCTGTCGGCCGTCGTGAAATAGAGGGTCCACGGATGTCCCACGCCCACTCATCCACCTTCGAGGCGGCTCAAACCAGCGCCGGGAGTGACAGACGGTTCAGCGTGGCCCTGGCCCGGCTCGGATCGGCCCAGAAGCCGGCAAGCGGGGTGCCCGCCTATACCCGCTGGGTCAACCGGCGCCTCGCCCGGTTCGCGGCCGCGGCCGCATATTCCGCCGGCTGGTCGGCGAACGCCGTCACGGCGGCATCCGCGGCACTGTCTTTCGTCGCGCTTGCGCTCATGGTCACGGTGCCGACGACCGCCCCGCTCGGAGTCGCGGTCGGGGTGCTGCTCGCCGCCGGCTACGTGCTCGACTCCGCCGACGGGCAGGTCGCCCGGCTCGGCGGCGGCGGGAGCGCTGCCGGCGAATGGCTCGACCATGTTGTCGACGCGATCCGCACCCCTGCGCTGCACCTGGCAACCCTGATCGGGCTGAGCGCCGTGCCGGGGATCGGCACCTGGCCCCTGCTGATCGCGATCGGCTACTGCCTCGTCAGCGTCGGCCAGTTCATGAGCCAGATCCTGGCCGAGCAGCTCTCCGGCGCGGCCGCACCTCGGTCCGATGCCTCCGGGATCAAGCAGTCTCTCCTCTTAGTGCCCACGGATAACGGAACGTTGTGCTGGATCTTCCTGCTCTGGGGGATGCCGTCGATCTTCGTGTGGGTCTACGCGGCCATGTTCCTGGCCAACACCGTCCATGCGGCCGTGTCCATGCGCCGCAAGTACGTGCGGCTGACCGTGCTGCGGAAGCGCTGAACCGCGGCTTCTCAGTTTCTGCGGCGCTCAGAGCGCGGCGTCGCCCGGTGCGAACGTGTCGCAGCCGTCCGCGCCCTGCTCGAAACCGGTCATGAACCAGCGCTGCCGCTGCTCGCTCGAACCGTGCGTCCAGCCCTCCGGATTGACCTGGCCCTGCGTGGCCTGCTGGATCCGGTCGTCACCGACGGCGGATGCGGCGCTCAGCGCGTCCCGGATCTGCGCCGGGGTGATCGGCTCGAGGAACGGGACTCCGCTCGGATCTTCCGTCGTCGATGCGGAGCCGGCCCAGGCGCCGGCGTAGCAGTCGGCCTGCAGCTCGACGCGAACCGCGTTGGAGCCGGCTCCGGTGCGCCCGTCCTGGGACTTCTCGAGGACCCCCGTGATGTTCTGGATGTGGTGGCCCCACTCATGCGAGACGACATACATCTCGGCCAGCGGCCCCCCGGAGGAGCCGAAACGCGTGCGCAGTTCGTCGTAGAACGCCGTGTCGATGTAGATCGTGGCGTCGGGCGGACAGTAGAACGGGCCGGTCGCGCTCGAGGCGCCGCCGCAGCCGGTGCTGACGCTGTCGGTGAACAGCGAGAGGTCCTGCGGCGGCTGGTAGTCCACGCCGAGTGCGGGCAGCTCGTTGGCCCAGTAGGAGTCGAGCGAAGCCGCAGCCCCCTTCATCCGGCAGTCGATGTCGGCATTGGCGTCGGCGCCGGTCTGGCAGTTCTCGAGGGAGGAGCCGGTGGGCTGCGGTCCGGCGCCGCCGACCAGTCCGGTCAGGTCGACGCCGAGGATCTGCGACAGGATGATCAGGGCGACGACGCCCAGGCCACCTCCACCGACGGCGATGCCGGTGTTGCGCCCGCGCTTGCTTGCCCTGCCGCCGCCGATGTTGGCATTGTCGTTGAACGTCATCTGGACAGGCTACGCCGCGAAGCGGTCGGTCGCCGCGATGATGGCGTCGAGGTTGCCGGGCTGGTCGAAGGCGTGGCCGGCATCCGGAATCATGTGAAACTCGGCCTCGGGCCACGCCTTGTGCAGCTCCCAGGCGGTGAACGCCGGGGTGCACATGTCGTAGCGGCCCTGCACGATCACCCCGGGGATGTCCTTCAGCTTGCCCGCGTCCCGGATCAGCTGGTTCGGCTCGAACCAGCCGCCGTTTTGGAAGTAGTGGTTTTCGATCCGGGCGAACGCAACCGCGAAAGCGGGCTCGGTGAAGTGCGCGATCGTCTCCGGCTGCTGCAGCAGCGTGATCGTGGACGACTCCCACGTGGACCAGGCGATGCCGGCGCGTTCGCGAACGGCCTGGTCCGGGTCGTGCAGCAGTCGGCCGTAGGCCTCGATCAGGTGGCCGCGTTCGTCGACCGGCACCGGGGCCAGGAAGCTTTCCCACAGGTCAGGGTAAATCGCCGCGGCGCCGCCCTCGTAAAACCAGTCCAGCTCGACCGGGCGCAGGGTGAAGATGCCGCGAACGACGAGCTCGGTGACGTGCTCTGTGTGGGTCTGTGCGTAGGCCAGGGCGAGGGCGCTGCCCCACGAGCCGCCGCAGACCAGCCAGCTGTCGATGCCGAGGTGCGCGCGGAGCCTCTCCAGGTCGGCCACTAGGTGCCAGGTGGTGTTCGCCTCGAGGTCCGCGGCCGGCTCACTCGCATGCGGCGTGCTCCGGCCGCATCCGCGCTGGTCGAAGAGGATGATCCGGTACTTCTCCGGGTTGAAGACGCGGCGCTGTGTGGCGCTCGACGCGCCTCCGGGGCCGCCGTGGAGGTAGACCGCCGGCTTGCCGTCGGGGTTTCCGGATGCCTCCCAGTACAGGGCCTGGCCGTCCCCCACGTCAAGCATACCGGTCTCGTACGGTTCGATTTCGGGATAGAACTCTCGCATGGGACGAGCCTATTACCCGCCGCTACGCGTCGCGACGCTTCAGCAGCAGGGCCGCACCGGCCAGGCTCGCCACCAGCCAGCCCAGCACGACGAGCAGCGCCTGCCACGGCTCCAGGATCGCCGGAGCAGGCCCGCCCGAAGCCATCATGCCGGCGCCGGCGTTGGAGATCAGATACGGCATCAGATCGGTCGCCCAGGTGGCCGGGATCATCGACAGCACAATCGGCAGCAGCAGGAGCATCCCGAGGGTCGCCGCGATTCCGCCGGCGCTGCTCCGCAGGATGGCGCCCACGCCGAGGGCGAAGACGGCCACCAGGGCCAGGTAGAGGGCGCCGGCCAGCAGGGGGATGATCACGGCGCCGTCGAACAGGCTCGCGTGGATCCCTTTCCCGGCCAGGATCGGCGCGGCCACCAGGAACGATCCGACGTTGGCGACGGAGCCGACCAGCACGGTGGCCGTGAACAGCACGGCCGCCTTCGCCCAGAGCGCGGGCAGCCGACGAGGCACCGCGGTGAGCGTCGACCTGATCATTCCGGTGGAGTACTCCCCGCTCACGACGAGCACGCCGAGCACGGCGACGACGAGTTGGCCGAAGAAGACACCGAACGTCGAGGCCTGCACGACGAAGCTGGTCTGCAGGGCCGCCGGCAAGTCCGCCCCGCCTGGCAGGTCCAGGGCGAGGGACATGATCGCCGCCATGCCGAGCGAGATGACCACGACGATGGCGTACGACCACGAGGTGGAGCGAACCGTACGCAGCTTGATCCACTCGGAGCGGAGGATGCCGGCGAAGGCCAGGCCGGAAGCGGTCGGCAGCCGTGCGGCGGAGGGCGCTGCCGGGGGTGCGGTCGTGGTGCTCATCGTGCGGCCTCCTGCAGTTCGGGCGCGTTGGAATCCGGGGAGCCGGCCGTGCGGTACTCCACCTCGTTCTGAGTGAGGGTCATGTACGCCTCTTCGAGGGAGGCGGAGAGCGGGGTCAGCTCGTGCAGCACGATGCCCGCGGAGGCCGCCCGATCGCCGATTTCCGACGCGGCGATGCCGACGATCTCGAGCACGTCCGGCTCCAGGACGGTGACGGTGACGTCCGGCCGGGTGAGCAGGGTGGAGAGGTGGCCGGCGTGAGGGCTCCGAACCCGCACCGTGCTGCGCGTGGCGGCTCCGATGATGTCGGCCACCGGGGCATCCGCAATCACGCGGCCTCGCCCGAGCACGATGAGGTGGTCGGCGGTGAGCGCCATCTCGCTCATCAGGTGCGAGGACAGCAGCACTGTCCGGCCCTCGGCCGCGAAATGGCGTACGAGACGACGCACCCACTGGACGCCCTCGGGGTCGAGGCCGTTGATCGGCTCGTCGAGGATGAGCGTCGCCGGGTCGCCGAGCAGGGCCGCGGCAATGCCCAGGCGCTGTCCCATGCCGAGGGAGAATCCGCCCACACGCTTGCGCGCCACGGTCTCGAGGCCGGTCAGCTCGATGACCTCCCGAACCCGGCGGGCCGGGATGCCGTGCGTGGCGCCCATGGCAAGCAGGTGATTGTAGGCCGAGCGCCCGGTGTGCACGGCCTTGGCGTCGAGGAGGACCCCCACCTCGCGGAGCGGGGCCGAGTGCTCGTGGTAGTGCTTGCCGTTCACCGTGACCGACCCGGCGGTGGGGCGGCTCAGCCCCACAATCATGCGCATGGTCGTGGACTTGCCCGCGCCGTTCGGCCCCAGGAAACCAGTGACCTTGCCGGATTGCACCGTGAAGTCGACCGCGTCGACCGCCGTCTTGCTCCCGTAGTGCTTGGTCAGGGATTGTGCCTGGATCATCGCTGTCCTCGTTCGTCTATCAGTGGGGGGCGGTGGGCGTGGCGATCGGCGCGCGGCTGACCAGCCTCGACACTACCGCCGCAACCCGAACGCCGGCCGAGGGGAGGCCGGGGCGGGAATGGTAGCCTGCCCCGGCAGGCGGGCGGGCGCGTTCTACTTCGCCTTCACGGCCTTCACGGCCTTCACCGCCTTCTCCTGGACCGGCGCCGTGCCGCTGTCCCGAAGCTTCCGGTAGTACTCGCGCGCCTCGTTCTGGCGCTCGAGCTCGATGCCACTGGCGATCGGGGCGCGCAGGTGCTCCTGGGTGTAGCCGAAGGCGTCGACGAGGTCCTGCGCGTGCGGACGCAGCCGGGCGATGAGGCGGTCGATGTAGGCCGTCACCGATTGCGCACGCTGCGCGGACAACCGGCCGTGGATGAGGTACCAGGCCAGGTTCTTCTCGACCAGGCCAAGCCCGAACAGGTCGCGCAGCCAGGTGAGCACCTGCCGGGTGCCCGCGTCATCCGTCGTCTCGACGGCCCGGGTGAAGGCCTCCCACTGCAAGAGCTGGCCGTGCGCGCGGGCGGCCTCGATCAGCTCGTTCTGGTGGGAATTGAACAGGTCGGCGGCCTGCTTTCGCGGCAGCTTGTTCGCCGAGCGGAGCTTCCCGGCGACGTCGGCGATCATTGTTTCGACCCGGTCGGTGAGCAGCTGCCGCTGCACGTTCGTGTCGCGCAGCTGCCCGACCGAGCGGGCGGTGGAGCCGAAGTCCCGGGCGGCCTGGGCCAGGGTGCGGAGGCCCGTGCCGTGGTAGGCCCGGTCCGCGGCCTGCTGCACGACGTACCGGGCCAGGGCGCCGACATCCGCCGAGGCGAACTTCTTGCTGTAGTCGGTGAGCAGTCGCTTGGCGACCAGCTGCAGGAGCACGTTGTTGTCGCCCTCGAATGTGGCGTAGACGTCGAGGTCGGCACGCAGGCCGACGAGGCGGTTCGCCGCCATGAAGCCCGCGCCGCCGCAGGCCTCGCGAGCCTCCTGGAGCGTGTCGAGGGCGTGCCAGGTGGAGAGGGGCTTGAGCACGGCGGCGAGGGTCTCGAGGTCCTGGCGATCGTCATCGGTATCGGCCTTGCCGCTGAAGACCTTGTCGAAGGTGACCAGGAACTCGTCGTGCGCGAAGGTCTGGGCGTAGGTGGTGGCCAGGCGCGGCAGCAGCCGGCGCTGATGCCGCTGGTAGTCGAGGACGACCTCTTCATCGGTCTCGCTGCCGGCCGTGAACTGCCGGCGCTGGCCGCCGTAGGTGATGGCGATGGTCAGCGCGAGTGCGGATGCCTGGGTCGCCGCGCCGTCGAGGGACACCCGCCCCTGCACGAGCGTGCCGAGCATGGTGAAGAAGCGGCGGCCCGGGCTGTCGATCGAACTCGTGTACGTGCCGTCGGCGTCGACGTTTCCGTACCGGTTGAGAAGGCTCGTGCGCGGGATGCGCACGTTCGTGAAGTGCAGCCGTCCGTTGTCGATGCCGTTCAGGCCGCCCTTGAGGCCGTCGTCCTCACCGCCGACGCCCGGCAGGAAGGCGCCGTCCTCGCCGCGGATCGGCACGTAGAAGGCGTGGACCCCATGGTTCACCCCCCGGGTGATCAGCTGGGCGAAGACGACGGCGGCGACGCCGTCCTTCGCGGCATTGCCGAGGTAGTCCTTCCACGCGGCCCGGAACGGGGTGTGGATGGCGAACTCGTCGGTTTCGGAATCGAAGGTCGCCGTCGTACCGATGCTCGCGACATCCGAGCCGTGCCCGATCTCGGTCATGGCGAAGGCGCCGGGGATCTTCAGGCTCATGATGTCCGGCAGCCAGGCGTCGTGGTGCGGCTTCGTTCCGAGGTGGAGGACGGCGGCACCGAAAAGGCCCCACTGCACGCCGCCCTTGATCTGCAGGCTGGGGTCGGCGGTGACGAGCTCTTCGAAGGCGGCGATATTGCCGCCCTGGTCGTCCTGGCCGCCGAGGTGTTTCGGGTAGGCGCGGTGCACGTGGCCGAGGTCGGCGAGCACCTTCAACTGGCCGAAGACGCGACTGCGGTGTTCGTCCATGGAGAGTCCCTCGATGCGCTGCATCTCCGGCCGTGCGGTGAGCTCGCGCGCCGCGAGGCGCACGTCGGCCCAGGTGCCGAGGAGCTGCCGGTTGAGGGTCGGCAGGTCGACTGCCGGGGCACTCGGGTCGCCGGCGATCTTGATCGGTCCGGTGTCGACGCTGGCGTCGGTCGAGGTGGTGGGGGTGGTGGGGCGCTGGGCGGTGTCAACCATCGTCGGTCCTTCGTCTTTCGCGCGGAACAGGAATTTTCTCCACGTTAGGGCGGGCTCGGAGTCGGCGGAAATGGTGCGTGACGGGGCTACAAAGAAGCCCGCTGCGCCCGGCATCCGTTTTGTAGGTTCCCACAGCTCATGGCCGTTTGCACCTGCGACCGTCCACAATCGTGGTTCGATCAGGCGGGGTTGTGGGCGATGATGTGGAAGACGTGCCAGTGCCGGGGGCCGAAGGCGGACTGGCCCGTCCGGTCGTCTTCATCGAGGGTATGCACGGTCAGTCCGGCGAGCAGCGCCTGCACGTCGGCGCGGTCGTGGAAGTTCATGTCGGCGCGGCCGGACCAGGAGTCGTGCGGGCCGAACAGTTCGCCGGCGAACCAGGCGCCGGGCTTCAGCGCGGCACGGATGCCCGACCACACTGTCGGGAACGCCACCGATTCGCAGAACGGCAGCGCGAAGGTCGAGTAGACGAGGTCGGCGGCGGGGAGCACGCCGACGTCTTCGAATCGGGCGCGGCGGAAGGTCAGGCGGGCGAGCTGTTCGGGCGTAAGGCCCGCGCGCACGCGCGCCTCGGAGGTGGGGTCCGCGTCGATCGCGAGCACGCGCCATCCGTTCGCGAGCAGGTGACGGGTCTCGGTTCCCTCGCCGCAGCCGATGTCGATCGCCACGCCGGGTGGGGCGTCGTCCCGACTGGCGGGGGCCTGAAGCACGACCGACCGCACGGCGCGACCGGCCTGCGCGTCGTAGTAGCCGGTCCAGTCCATGCGCTACGCCGCGCCCACGCCCGTCGCGACCACGCCCAGCAGCGCCTCACCGTAGGCCTCGAGCTTCTTCGCGCCGATCCCGCTGATGCCGTCGAGCTCGCCGAGTGTCGCCGGGCCGGCGGCCGCGACGGCGATCAGGGTGGCGTCGCCGAAGACGATGTAGGCGGGGACGCCCTGCTCCTTCGCCGCGGCCGAGCGCCAGGCACGCAGCGCCTCGAACAGCGTCTCCTGCCCGGGGGTGAGGTCGGCGACGCCGGCCCTGGCCACGCTCTTCGCAGCCGCGGACCGGCGAGCGGGGCGGTCGGGACGGTCGGGCTCGGTGCGGAGTTGCACGGGGCGGGTGCCGGCGAGCACGTCGGCCGCGGCATCCGTGAGGGCCAGCGTGCCGTATTCGCCCTCGGGGGCGAGGAACCCCTGGGCCAGCAGCTGGCGCACGATGCCGCGCCACTGCTGGTCGCTCAGGTCGGCGCCGATGCCCCAGGTGGCGAGCTGCTCGTGCTTGTGCTGGGTGCTGCGCGGGGTCGTCTTGCCGCGGAGGATGTCGATGAGGTGCCCGGCGCCGAAGCGCTGATTGCGCTCCCGCAGCAGGCGCACGACGGTGGAAAGCAGTTTCTGGGCGGGGACGGTGCCGTCCCAGCCGACGGGCGGCTCGAGGCAGGTGTCGCAGTTGCCGCAGGGCTCGCTCGGCTGGCCGAAGTAGCGCAGCAGGTTGACCCGTCGGCAGTGCACGGTTTCGCAGAGCGCGAGCATGGCGTCGAGGTGCGCGGAGAGCTTGCGGCGGTGCGCCATGTCGCCGGGCGACTGGTCGATCATGCGTCGCAACTGCACGACGTCCTGCAGGCCGTAGGCGAGCCAGGCCGTCGCGGGGGCACCGTCGCGGCCGGCGCGGCCGGTCTCCTGGTAGTAGCCCTCGACCGACTTGGGCAGGTCGATGTGGGCGACGAAACGCACGTCGGGCTTGTCAATTCCCATGCCGAACGCGATCGTGGCGACGATGACGACGCCCTCCTCGCGCAGGAACCGCGACTGGGTGCGGGCGCGCAGGCCGGCGTCGAGTCCCGCGTGGTACGGCATCGCATTGACGCCGTTGGCCCGCAGGAACTCGGCGGTCTGTTCGACGGTCTTGCGGCTGAGGGCGTAGACGATGCCCGCGTCGTCCGCGTGCTCCGAACGGATGAATGCGAGGAGCTGCTTGCGCACCTCGAGCTTGCTCACGATGCGGTACTGGATGTTCGGCCGGTCGAAGCTCGCGACGAAGTGCTTCGCGTCGCCCAGCTGCAGGCGGGTGGTGATCTCCTTGTGCGTGGCATCCGTGGCCGTGGCCGTGAGCGCGATGCGCGGCACGTCGGGCCACCGGTCGGCCAGCTCGGACAGGGCGAGGTAGTCGGGGCGGAAGTCGTGCCCCCACTGCGACACGCAGTGGGCTTCGTCGATGGCGAAGAGGGAGATGGCGCCCCGGTCGAGGAACCGTTTGGTGGCCTCGGAGGAGAGCCGCTCCGGGGCGACGTAGAGCAGGTCGAGGTTGCCGGCGAGGTAGTCGCGTTCGACCTGGCCGCGGGAGGCGGCATCCTGGCTGGAATTGAGGAACGCCGCCCGCACGCCGACGGCGGTGAGGGCGTCGACCTGGTCCTGCATGAGGGCGATCAGCGGGGAGACGACGATGCCGGTGCCAGCCCGCACGAGCGACGGGATCTGGTAGCAGAGGCTCTTGCCGCCGCCGGTGGGCATGAGCACGACCGCGTCGCCGCCGCCGATGAGCTGGTCGATGATGGCGGCCTGCTCGCCGCGGAACGAGTCGTAGCCGAAGACGGTGTGCAGCGCCTCGGCCGCGGTCGCGAACTTCACGGTCGCCGCGATCGGCGCGGGCGGGGCCATTCGCGCGGCGCCGGGGCCGCCGGCGCCGGCGCCGGGAGCATCCATCGGCCCGGATGCCTGGTCGGAGTAGGTGTCCGGCGGGGGCGGCGCGTCGAAGTCCTCGGGTGGTTCGAACTCGTCAGGATCCCACGGTGTTTCGGCGTTCCAGCTCACCCGGCCACTCTACCCGGGACCCCCGGCGCCATCCCCCGGCGCCTGTCGGAGGGTGTTCGGAGGAGACCGGTTTTGAGATTGCCTTCCACATTCCCCCAAACCGGATCGGCAGGGGCTCCGAATGAAGCTGTGAAGGCCGCACACCAGGTGGGCCACCTCATCCAAGGAGAATCTCCAATGCGACTCATTACACGTAAGACGCTGACGGCAGTGTCCATTGCTTCGATCGCAGTGCTCGGCTTGTCCGCATGTTCCATGGGCGCCACCAGCGCCGACACGGCGAAGGAGCCCAAGTCCACTACGAGCGAAGCCCCCGCCATGGAGAACGACCCGGCAGCCAACCTCGTCGGAACCGGCTGCGCCGCCTACGGCGAGGCCGTTCCGGATGGTGCCGGCTCGATCGACGGCATGTCGGCCGACCCCGTCGCGGTCGCCGCATCCAACAACCCGCTCCTGAAGACGCTGGCTGCCGCGGTCTCCGGTCAGATCAACAAGGACGTCAACCTGGTCGACACCCTCAACGGTGACGAGTTCACCGTCTTCGCTCCGGTTGATGAGGCATTCGCCAAGATCGACGCCGCGACCCTCGAGACCCTGAAGACCCCCGAGGGCGCAGCGACGCTCAGCAGCATCCTGACCTACCACGTGGTTCCCGGCCAGATCGCCCCTGACGCCATCGCCGGCATGCAGACGACCGTCCAGGGCGGCACCGTCGAGGTCACCGGAAGCGGCGACAACCTCAAGGTCAACGACGCGAACGTGATCTGCGGTGGCGTTCAGACCGCCAACGCGACCGTGTACCTCATCGACTCGGTGCTGATGCCGACCAAGTAGTCCCCATGCGAGAGGCCCGCCACCCCCAGGGGGTGGCGGGCCTCTCGCGTTATCCCGTCGCCCCTCCTGGCTGAGTTGCGGAGAAAGTACCCTCGCTGCGAAAGTGAAGGTGCTTTGTCCGCAACTCAACCAGAGGTGTTGCGGCGGGGCAGGCTCACACCTACGGCGCGGTGATGGTGATCGGGACGACTGCCCTGGTACCGGCGCCCGGGACGGTCACCAGGAGCTGCTGGGCTCCGGTGACGCCGCCCGGGATGGTGATCGACACGGTTGCCCGGCCCACCTCATCCGTCCCGGTCACGATCGCCGGATCGATCGGTGCGGTGCCCAGCGAGTTTCCGGCGAGCGCAACGCCCACGAGGCCCAGAACCGGCTCGCCCGCGCTGAACAACAGCGAGGACAACGTGACCGTCACGATGTCCCCGGCGCTGTACCCGTTGGCATCGGCGGCGGAGAGCTTCACACCGACCGCGCGCTGCGCGTAGTCCGGTGAAGCCGTTCCGGATGCGGCGAAGTAGTCGACCATCGACTGGAGGTCGACTTTGCCGGAGTCGGCCCGTACCGTTCCGGATGCGAGCGTGGTGAAGTTGTCTCCGCCGGAGGCGAGGAACGAGTTCACGACGACCCGGTGAGTGTCGGCCGGCTGCACTTGGGTCCCGTTGAGGAAGACGTGCGTGATTCTGCCGCCCGCCGCCGCCGTGGGATCGTACGTGTAGGTCAGTTCCTTCGACACACCGAGCTTGAGGAACGGCCGGCTGGAGCCCGCGGGCTGCCACTGCTGTTCCAGGACCTGCCGGATTTGCGCACCGGTGAGGTCCATGGTGACCAGCGTGTTGGCGAACGGCTGGACGGCCGCGGCCTCCTTGTAGGTGACGTTGCCGTCGGGGTCGCCGGCTCCCGAGCTCAGGAACTTCAGGTCGGCCCGGAGCCCACCGGGGTTCATGAACGCGATCTCGGCTCCCGCCGGCGCCGTCGCCCAGAGCTGCACGTCGGCGACGAAGTTGCCGAGTGTGGACTCCCCGCCGCGGTTCTCGCTGCCGCTGGACTGCTTGGCCCGGTTGAAATCGGCCGTGACCTGGCCGACCTTGACCGCGCCGAGCGGTGCCGCCTGGGCCACGGCGGCTGCGACCACCTGGGCGACCGCGGCGTCTGCCGGGTAGAGGGCTACCGGCGGGTTCTTCGTCGAATCCATCAGCGGCAGGATGGAGTTGTTGATCGAGACCAGCTTCTTGACCACCGGGTCCCAGGAGATGTTCATCTGACCGAAGAACTCACCGTACTGCCCGGACGAGACGACCGGCCGACCGTTGATGACGTGGTTGTACGCAAGGTGAGTGTGCCCGGAGACGATGGCGTTGACGTCGGCATCGACGCCCGTCACGATCCGACCGAACGACGAATCGTCGGTGGCCGTGCTCACATTCGTCGTCGCGGCACCCTCGTGCACGAGCAGGATGACGACGTCGGCCTCGCCGTTGTCGGGGTTCTTGTCGCGGAGATTGTCGGCGACGCGGTTGGTTTCCACGGTGACGTCTCGGATCTCGAGGTCAGCGATGCCGGACGGGCTCACCAGCGAGGGCAGCTCGTTCGTGACCGCCCCGATAAAGCCGACGGAGACGCCGTTGAAGTCCTCCACGTAGTACTCGGGGAGGGCCGGCTTTCCGGTGTTCTTGTCATAGACGTTGGCACCCAGGTACTCCCATTGGGCCCGCGGCATGACCCGGTTCTTCAGGTCGGCGAAGCCCTGGTCGAACTCGTGGTTGCCGACCGCGGAAACGTCGAGCCCGGCCAGGTTGAGCGCGTCGATGGTCGGGTTGTCCTGCTGGATGAAGGAGGTGAACGTCGACGCCCCGATCAGGTCGCCGGCGGCGGCGAAGACCGTGTTGGGGTTCTTGGCGCGCACCTGCTTCACCGCTCCGGCGAGCGTCGCGGCGCCGCCGGAGGCTCCGCTCTGCTCGAGTCGACCGTGGAAGTCGTTGACGGTGACGACGCTGACCTCCACCGGGAGCACCTTCTTGGAGATGCCCACCTTGATCGGGTCGTGGTCGCTGGAGCGGAACGGGGTGCCGGCCTCGGCCGCCGGGTATGCGTAGCCGCGGTCACCCCACTCGGCCGCGTTGATCCCCCACACGCCGGCGCCCGTGACCGAGGCGGCCAGGCTGGGCGTCGCGACCGCGTGGTCGAGCGAGCCGAGCTCGCCGTCGAAGGTGTAGGTGTACTGGCCGGTGGTCTTCGCCCTCACCAGGTCGACGTAGCCCGCCTGGGTGAACACGTTCATCGGGTCTTCCTGCGAGTAGGCGTTGAAGTCGCCGAGCAGCAGAACATCGTCGCTTTCCGAGGAGTCCTGCAGGTCGCCGACGAACGTCACGAGGGCCTGGGCCTGCTCGACGCGCTCGGCGTTGAATTTCCCCTGGCCGTCGGCCGGCTCGGCGCCGGATCCGCTCTTCGACTTGAAGTGATTGGCCACGACGGTGACGACCTTCGGGCCGAAGGTGAACGTCTGGGCGATGGGTTCGCGCGCGATGTCCCAGACGGATTCGTCGATCTGGGTGCGGCTGGCACCGCGCGGCGTCAGCTCCGACTTCTTGTAGATGATCGCGTTGGTGATCGCGTCGGTGATCGCCGGGTCGCCCAACGCGGCCGGCGTGCGAACGTAATCCCAGACGTTCTTCTTCCCGAGCGCGGCGTTCAGCCCTGCGACCAGGTCGGCCAGGGCACTGTCGATCGGCTTGCCGAGCTTGACCGAGTTCTCGATCTCCATCAGGCTGACCACGTCAGCGTCGAGGCCGTTGATGGCCGCAACGATCTTGGACTTCTGGATGTCGAACTGTGCCTGGGTGGCGGCGCCGCGGGCGGCCGGGTTCTCGCTGCTCAGGGTCGTGAAGTAGTTGAAGACGTTGAAGGCTGCGGCCTGGATGTCTCCGCCCACCTCGGGGGCGGCGGCCGGGCGCGGGTTCGACGCGGCGAAGACCGGCTTGTCCTCGGCGTCGCTGGCATCGGTGATCGGCATGATCGGCTGCAGCCGCCAGTCGTTGAAACCATAGGACAGCACGGCGGGCCCGCCGGGGAAGGTGACCGTGTCACCGACGCGCACGACCTGGCCGGCCGTGAAGAACGGCTGGTCGCCGATGTGGGCGGCATTGCCGATCTGGATGTTGTAACCGTCGTCGAGGAGGATCCGGTTGGCCCGGTTCGCGGCCGCGATCGCGGTCGCGTCGGGTCCGGGCGGCGCCTGCTCGGTGCTCTTGACGAGCGGCCTGGTGCCGGCCGACAGCCAGAGCGTGCCGAAGTTGTAGAGCTGGTGGCTCGAGCTGACGAGGTAGGTTCCGGCCGGCGCGACGAGCATGCCTTCCAGCTGCTCCCGGCCGCTGCCGACGAGGGTGTCGGGCAGGGCGGTTGCCGCCGGCACGCCGACCGCGGCGGTGACGAGCTCAACCGCGCCCGCCGCAGAGCCGGTGACCTGGGTGAGGCCGAAGTACTCGCTCACCGGACCGGTCACCCGCACCAGGTCGCCGAGGGCGACGGCCGGGTTGGCCGATCCGAGGAAGATGAAGACGCCGTCCGAGGCGCCCGGCGTCGCGTCCGTTGGCCCACCGGAACCGGCGCTCTGCAGGTAGACGCCCCGGTAGCCGCCGACGCGGTGGTCGGCCGTGATGATGCCCTCCACGGTGACGGTCGCTCCGACGAGCGGGCTCGCCGCTCCGGTGCCCTGGACCGCGGCAATCGTGTGGGTGACCGTGGCCGCGTGCGCGGGAGTGGCCGCGAGCATGGACAGGCCGAGCGCCGCGGCCGTCGCCAGGGCGACGGCCCGGCCCCGGCGGGCGCGCCGTGCGGCGCCCTGCGGGAGCAGTTCGATGGGGGTACGTGGGACGACGTGACTCATAACCTTGAGCTCCTTGGGTGGGTGACCATGGGTGTCGGGCGCCCACGGACCGTCGCCCCTTGTAGGGCCACCCGGCTGGGGGTAGCCAGAGTCTAGGGACGAGCGCCCAGCGGGTCTACGGATGCGCAACGTTCGTCGTCTGCTCTTAAGTTGCCGGACGCCGTACGGTGCGCAAATGCGGGTGCCCGCCGACGCTCTAGGCTGAACCTCTATGCTCACCGCTTTCTACGGCCTCACCGGGGCACTCATCTTCGGTGCCGCCGACTTCCTGGGCGGCCTCGCCGCGAAGCGCATCAGCGCCATGCTGGCGACGGCCGTCGCCGCGCTCACCGGCCTCGTGGTGCTCCTCCTGGCATTCCCCATCGTCGGCGGAACCTGGTCGGCCGAGGCCGTTGCCTGGGGCGCGCTCTCCGGCGTCAGCGGCGCGATCGCGATTTCGCTGCTGTACGCCTGCCTCGCGGTCGGACCGATGAGCATCCTCTCCCCGCTGACCGCCGTCGTGTCGGCGGTCGTGCCGGCGACCGTCGGCCTGATCGGGGGCGACCTGCTCGCCCCGATCGGCTACTGGGCGCTGGGGCTCGCCCTGGTCGCGGTGGTGCTGGTCGGCTTCGTGCCGGAGCGGGGCGCCGTGCGGCCGAGCCTTACCGGCGTGCTGATGGCGATCGGCTCGGGGATCATGATTGGCGCCTTCATCATCATGATCGACCTCACCCCAAATGACAGCGGGCTGGTGCCGCTCGTGCTCAACCGGGCGGTGAATGGTGGGATCATGCTCTGCGTGCTCGGAGTCATCGCCTTCGTGGCGTGGAACCGGCGCCGATCCCTGCGGGTTGCGCCTCTGCCCCGCTCCCCCGAGGCGACGGCCACCCTCCGGGCGGGACTCGCGCTGGCGGTGGCATGCGGCGTGGTCGACGTGGTCGCCAACTTCCTGCTGCTCCTCGGGATCCGGGCCGGCGAACTGAGCGTGATGAGCGTGCTCACCGCGATGTATCCGGCCGGAACGATCCTGCTCGCCGCGCTCGTGCTCCGGGAGCGCATCGCCCCCGTGCAGTGGGCGGGACTGGCCCTGGCGCTGGCCGCTGCCGCGATGCTCTCCGTCGCGTAAGGCGAAGGTCCACGGGAGCGCTCACCTGGGGCGGGATTGCACCTGTGGGGCGCTCGGCGCCCCACAGGTGTTGATCGTTTGCTCTTTCGACCACAAACCCGAATTGTGGCGGAGAGGCGAACGGGTGTCCCCGTCCCGCATGCGGACCGGTGATACATGGATGTTATTGCGCGCGTCCGGGCGAAACGCGCAGCAACACGCCGGAACAATGCCGGGCCTTCCGTCACCAACTCGTTACCCGCCGGGGGTGCTCACCGCTTGCACCCGGCGATTGGCCACGGCTACTGTGAAAGCACGCCAATTAGTGACCGACTGTTCGGTCACTAATTGCCCGTCCCCACCGAAGGAGATTCAATGAAGAAGTCTCGCCTGCGCGTTATCGCGCCGCTTGCGCTCGTCACGGCCCTCGCCCTGTCCGGATGCAGCACCGCCAACCTCGGCGGCGACAGCGCCCCCGACGGCGACGCGGAGAAGGGGCCGATCAAGATCGGCGCGGTGCTCGACGTCACGGGAGTGGGTGCCAGCCTGGGCGTCCCCGAGCAGAACACACTCAACATGCTGGCCGAACAGCTCAACGACGACGGCGGCATTGACGGCCGCGAGGTCGAGCTCACCATCGTGGACAACCAGTCGACCGAGGATGGCGCCGCCAAGGCCACGAGCAAGCTGATCGAGAGCGACAAGGTCGACATCATCATCGGCGCGTCACGCACCGGCCCCAGCCTGGCCATGCGCCCCATTGCCGAAGCCGCGAAGATCCCGATGATCTCCGTCGCCGCCAATGTGGCCATCGTCGAGGGTTCCGAGTGGGTCTTCAAGACCGCGCAGAACGATGTCGTCGTGCTCGAGACCATCCTCAATGACGCCAAGGAAAAGGGCTACACGAAGCTGGCCCTCGTCCGCGACGCCACCGGATTCGGCGAAGGGATCGCGGACTACATCACCGCACTCGGCTCCGAGCGCGGCATCACCCTCGTCACGACCGAGTCCTTCGAGCCGAGCGCGACTGACTTCACCCCGCAGATGACCGGCGTTCGCTCCTCCGACGCCGACGCCGTCATCATCTGGGGCATCAACCCCTCGGCCGGACTGGCCCAGAAGGCATACGTGCAGCTCGGCGTGAACAAGCCGGTCTACCACTCGCACGGCATCTCCAACCAGGCGTTCTTCGACGCGGCCGGTGACGCGGCCAACGGCGTCATCGCGCCGATGGGCCGTCTGCTCGTCGCCGACCAGCTGGATGCCGACAACCCCCAGCGCGAGGTCATCGAAAAGTTCAAAGCCGACTACAGCGAGGCGTACGGTGAGCAGCCCTCCGGCTTCGCCGGCCACGCGTTCGACGCCTGGCACATCGCGGTCAACGCGATCAAGGAAGCCGGCACCGACGCCGACGCCCTGCGCGACGAGCTCGAGAAGGCCGAGTTCACCGGAATTTCCGGCGTCTTCACGATGAGCCCGGAGAACCACTCGGGCCTCGACGCATCCGCACTGATCCTCGCTGAGGCGCAGGACGGCCGCTGGAACCTCGTCAAGGACTGACCGTGCTCACTGATTTCCTGCAACTGACGGTGGCAGGGCTGTCACAGGGATCTGTGTACGCCCTGCTCGCCGTCGGCCTGATCGCCGTCTACACCGTGCGCCATGTGATCAACATTGCCCAGGGTGAGTTCGCGATGCTCGCCGGCCTGGGCTCCATCTGGCTGGTGTCGGCGGGCATGCCGCTCATCGTTGCTATCCTGGTCGCCATCCTCTCGGTCACCCTCGTGGCGATCGCGATGGAACGGCTGGTCATATCGCGGGTGAAGAACCTGACTCCGCTCCTGTCCATCATCCTGACCCTCGGAATCTCCACGCTCCTGCAGGCGATCATGCTGCTGGCGTGGGGCCCGGAGGCCCGGGGGGTACCCCTGTTCCCGGGGACGAACCTCCTCATCGGCGGGGTGAGCATCCGTTCGCAGGAGTTCTGGATGATGGGCGCGCTCATCGTGGTCGGTGGCGGCATCGTGCTCTTCTACGAGAAATCGCGCTGGGGCAAGGCGCTGCGGGCGTGCGCGGAGCAGCCGGTTGCGGCGCGCATCGTGGGGATCTCCCCCGTTGCCGCGTCCGTGCTGGCCTTCGCGATTGCGGGTTTCGTCGGGGGTGTCGCCGGCGTGGTGGCCTCCCCGATCTACCTCTCGCTCTGGTCGGGCGGCGTGCTGCTCGGCCTCAAGGGCTTCGTCGCCGCCGTCCTCGGCGGCTTCGTCTCCTTCCGCGCGGCGATCATCGGAGCCCTCCTGCTCGGCGTGATCGAGGCCTACGTGGCCGGCTATGTCGGCTCGGGCCTGAGGGACGGCGCGGCCTTCCTCATCCTCATCCTTGTGCTGGTCGTCCGGCCACAGGGTCTCGTTCTCAAGCCCACAGCGGTCAGGGTGTAGCGACATGACAGATTCCACCAAACCAACCTTCGTGGGCAAACTCGCCCCCCGGGCCAGCTTCTGGACGAACAACAAGGGCACGCTCATCGGTGGCGGCATCCTCGTCGCCCTGATGCTCGTGATCCCCTTCACGGCCAGCTCCTCGATGATGAACATCGTCGTCTTCGCGATGATCTTCGCGCTGCCCGCCATCGGGCTCAATCTGCTGATGGGACTGGCCGGACAGGTCAGCCTCGGGCAGGCGGCGTTCTTCGCGATCGGCGCGTACACGCACGCGATCATGCTGACCAAACTCGACCTCCCCGGCCCGGTCGCGGCAGCCATCGGCGTGGCAGCCGCCATGCTGGTCGCCCTGCTCGTCGGGCTTCCGCTGATGCGCCTCCGCGGCCACTACCTCGCCCTGGCCACGCTCGGGCTCGGCTTCATCGTGATGATCGCGGTGCGCGAATGGGACGTCACCGGTCGAACGACAGGCATCTACGGCATCCCCCGGCCGACGGTGTTCGGCATCCCCATCGACAACAGCGGCTTCTTCCTCTGGTTCATCACGCCGTTCGTCGTGATCGGGCTGGTCCTGGCCCTCAACCTGACCCGCAGCCGCGCCGGACGTGCGCTCTCGGCGGTCAACGACTCCGAACTCGCGGCGGAGAGCCTCGGCGTCAACACGTATGCGCTGCGGCTCAAGGTGTTCGTGTTGTCCGCCGGATTCGCCGCACTCGGCGGCGTCTTCTACGCCTACCAGGTCGCGATTGTGAGCCCGACAACGGCCGAGTTCCACCTGTCGGTCTCGATCCTGCTGATGGTGGTCATCGGCGGTCTCGGGTCGGTCTGGGGCGCGGTCGCGGGCGCGTTCCTCGTGCAGTTCCTCGGAGAGGGCATGCGCGAGGTCATCCCGGCCATCTTCCCCGGCGCGACCGGCGAGGTGCAGCTGCTCGGCTACGGCATCGTGCTCATCCTGGTGATCCTGCTCCTGCCCGGCGGCCTCTACCAGGCGACAATCACGCTCTGGCGGAAGCTGCCCTTCGCCCGCAACCGCCGGGCCGCTGACGCACATGCCACCGCCGCCGAGGACGACACGACGATCCCGCAGCTCCCGGCGGTGAGCACGCCGGTCGCAGCCGGCGAACCGATCCTCGTGATCTCCGGCCTGACCAAGCGGTACGGGGGCGTCGTCGCCGTCAACGACGTGAGCCTCACCGTGCCGGCCGGTACCATCCTGGGCCTGATCGGCCCGAACGGCGCCGGGAAGACGACCTGCTTCAACATGATCTCCGGGGCGCTGACGCCGACTGCGGGCACGGTCACGTTCCTCGGCCAGGTCATCTCGGGCAAAAAGCCGCACGTGGCGGCCTCGCACGGCCTGACCCGCACCTTCCAGAACCTGCAGGTGTTCACCTCGACGGATGTCGTCGGCAACGTGTACATGGGCCGGTACCGCAAGGGACGCGCCGGCGTGCTCCGCGGAATGCTGGGGTTGCAGGCGCACGAGCAGGGCGCCCACCGGGCCGCATCCTACGAAATCCTGAAGTCGATGAGGCTGACGGATGCCGCGGACGACTCGGCCTCCGCGCTGCCGTTCGGCAAGCAGCGCATGATGGAAGTCTGCCGGGCCCTGGCCGCGGAGCCGGCGCTGCTGCTGCTCGACGAGCCCATGGCCGGACTGTCCGGCCACGAGCGCGACGTGATGGCCGAGCTCCTGCGCCGGCTGCGGACTGCCGGGCTCACGATCGTGCTCGTCGAGCACGATGTGGCCCAGGTGATGTCACTCGCCGACCATGTCGCGGTGCTCGACGACGGAGTGCTCATCGCGCACGGGGATCCGGAGACGGTGCGTAATGATCCGGCCGTTGTCGTCGCCTATCTCGGCACTGACCTCGACGAGGCCGAAGCCGAACTGAACGAGTTGGAGGAGCACGCATGACGCTCATCGTTTCCGGTCTCAACGCCGGCTATGGGCAGCTCGCGGTGCTGCACGAGGTCGGGTTCGAGGTGAGCCGAGGGGAAATCCTCGCCGTCGTGGGTTCGAACGGGGCCGGAAAAACGACCCTGCTTCGCGCCGTGAGCGGCCTCATCCGACCCACCGCGGGCACCGTGACCCTCGAGGGACGCACCATCACGGGCAAGCCTACGGAGAAGATGGCGGGCTTCGGCCTGACGCACGTCCCCGAGAACCGGCTGGTCTTCCCGACCCTGTCGGTGCGCGACAACCTGATGCTGGGCGCCTGGACGAAGAAGGGCCACGGCGACGTCGACTCGGTGCTCGAGTTGTTCCCCCGGCTCAAGGCCCGCATGGGACAGGCCGCCGGCACCCTCTCGGGCGGCGAACAGCAGATGGTCGCCATCGGGCGCGGCCTGATGGCGGATCCGACGGCGATCATGCTCGACGAACCGTCCATCGGCCTCGCGCCGAAGGTCGTCTCCGAGATCATGGAGGTGCTCTCCCGGCTCTGTGTCGAGAAGCAGCTCGCCGTGCTGCTCGTGGAACAGAACGTGCGCGCCTCGTTCAAGATCGCGCACCGCGCCGTGGTCATGCACCGCGGACGGGTCGCGCTCACGGGCACGCCGGCCGAACTCGTCGAACTGCCCGAGGTGCACAACGCCTACCTCGGCGGCGCGTCGGTGTAGCCGGCCGCGCGGCGCACGCGAACGAGAAGGAGGGGCGCGCACCCGCGGGTGCGCGCCCCTCCTTCTGCGGGTGGGAGCCGGTCAGGCGCGGCCGGTGAACGCGGGTGTGCGTTTCTGCTGGAAGGCGGCGAAGCCCTCCCGGTAATCCGCGGTCGCGCAGAGGGCCGCCTGGGCCGCGTTCTCGGCGGACATGCTCTGCCAGAGGCCCAGGCGCTCGTCGCGGAGCGCCCGCACAAGCTCCTTGCTGGCGAGGAACGCCTGCGTGGCCCCTGAGGCCGCCCGGGTGGCCGCCCGGACCGTCGCCGCCAGGACCTCATCTGCCGGAAAGACCTGGCTGAACAGGCCGGAGGCGACGGCCTCCGTTCCGGACATGAGCCGTCCGGTGTAGATCAGGTCGAGCGTCTTGTGCGCGCCGAGCCGTTCGACGAAGAGGGCATGGCCGCCCGAATCGAGCGTGGCCCCCAGATTCGCGAACGGGGAACCGATCTTCGCGGTGTCGGCGACGTAGACGACGTCCGTCGCGATCAGGAGGCCGAGGCCGACGCCCAGGCAGGCCCCGTGGGCGATCGCGAAGGTGGGCGCGGGGAACGCGCTCATCCGCTCGAGCAACGGGGTCACGAGTCCGCCGAGGTAGCCCATCACGTCGTCGGTCGCGGGGTCGACGCCGGAGATGTCCCGGCCGGCGCAGAAGGCGCGGCCCTCGCCGCGCAGCACCAGGGCGCGCACTCCGGCGGCCTCTGCGCTCGCGTAGGCGGCCTCGAGCTCGGCGAGGGCCGCCGGATCGAGCGAGTTCATCTTCTCGGGCGCGTTCAGCACCACGTGGGCAACGTCGTCCTGGATGGTCAGGTCGATCACGGCATCCGCCTTACTGCGCCTTCGCGCTATCCGTCGTAGTCGACGACGACCTTGTCGGTGGTCGGGTGTGACTGGCAGGTGAGCACGTAGCCGCGGGCCAGCTCCTCGGGTTCGAGGGCGTAGTTCTCGGTCATCGTCACGTCACCGCTGACGAGTTTGGCACGGCAGGTGCCGCAGACCCCGCCGGCGCAGGCGAACGGCACGTCGGGGCGAACGCGGAGGGCGGCGTTCAGGATGCTCTCGTTCGCGTTGACCGGCGTGGTGACGGTGGCGCTCTCCCCGTCGAGGGTGAACTCGATCTCGTACGTCTTGTCGCCGGGGGCGACGATGACCGGTCGCCCGGTGTCACCGCCGGCGGCCGAGGGCTCGCCGGTGGTGAACAGTTCGAACCGCACGTGCTCGGGCTCTACCTCGGCGCTCTCGAGCGTGTCGCGGCACAGCTGCACCAGCTCGAAGGGTCCGCAGAGGAACCACTCGTCGACCGAGGCGGGGCGGATGATCGTGTCGAGCATCAGCCGGAGCTTCTCCTCGTCGATCCGCCCGGACAGCAGGGTGGAGGAACGCTGCTGGCGGGAGAGCACGTGGTGCAGCGCCAGCCGCGCGGGGTACCTGTCCTTGAGGTCGGCCAGTTCGTCGAGGAACATGACGTCGAGGGCGGTGCGGTTCGTGTAGACGAGGGTGAACCGGGAGCTGTCGGAGTGCGCGAGCACCGTGTGGGCGAGCGACATCAGCGGGGTGATGCCGGACCCGGCGGCGATGCCGACGATGTGCTTGCCGTCGAGCTCGTGCAGCGCGGTCGTGAAGGTGCCCTGCGGGCTCATCACGTCGAGGCGCTGCCCCACGGCCAGTTCGCTGTTGGCCCAGGTGGAGAAGGCTCCGCCGAGGTCGCGCTTGATGGCCACGCTGACCGAGCCGGAGGTCGGCGGCCGGCAGATCGAGTAGCTGCGCCGCAGCTCGTGGCCGTCGACCGTGGCCCGGAGCGCGAGGTGCTGCCCCGGCACATAGTCGAACTCGCCCTGCAGGTCCTCCGGCACCGCGAAGGTCACCTCGACGCTGTCGGCCGTCAACGGACGGATCTCGGCGACGGACAGGGTGTGGAACTTCGCGCGGTGCTTCGTTGCACCGGAGCGCGGGGCGCCGAGATTTGTTGCTGCCATGGTTAGAGCACCTTGAAGTAGTCGAACGGTTCGAGGCAGTCGCGGCACTCATAGAGGGCCTTGCACGACGTCGAGCCGAAGCGGGCGAGTTCCCGCGTGTTCAGGGACGAGCACCGGGGGCACTTGACGGCCAGCTGCAGCCGAACGGCGCCGGAAGGGCGAACGGACGAGTGCCCGGTCGGGGCCGCGATTCCGTACTCCTGCAATTTCGCCTTCCCCTCCTCGCTCATCCAATCGGTGGTCCAGGCCGGGGCGAGCACCAGGTCGACGGACACGTCGGCGTACCCGGCGGCGCGGAGGGCGGAGGTGACGTCGTCGCGCATGGCCTCGAGGGCCGGACATCCGCTGTAGGTAGGCGTCAGGGAAACCGTGACCGCGCCGCCCTCGCCGACGGCCACAGAGCGGAGCACGCCGAGGTCCTCGATGGTCAGCACGGGGATCTCCGGGTCCACGACCTGCGCCGCGATGTCCCAGGCACGGCGCGAGGCCTCGTCGACGGGGCGAGGTCGGGCAACCGAGGGCAGGGTCACCAGGACGCTCCGGGGTGCGCCCGGGCGAGCACCTGCATCTCGGCGAGGATGAAACCGAGGTTCTCGGAGTGCTTGCCGCCCCGGCCGCCGCCGGAGGAGATGAAGCCGCGGGGTACCTCGAGTTCCGCCTCGGCCAGCACCGGGACGATCGCGTCGTCGAAGGCCTGGCGGAGCGAGGACGGCCTGACGGCGACGCCCTCGAGCCGGTCGATGAGCGGCTCGTCGGCGAACAGCTCCTCGACGTAGGGCCACAGGTCGGACAGAGCCGTGATCATGCGCCGGCGGGATTCCTCGGTGCCGAGGGAGAGCCGGAGGATCCACTGCACGGAGTGGTCGCGGTGGTAATCGACCTCCTTGACCGACTTGGCGGCGATCGCGGCCAGGGTGGCGTCGCCGGATGCCTGCAGCCGCGTGTACAGCTCGAACAGGTAGTGCGCGGCGATGAACTGGCGCGCGATCGTGTGCGCGAAGTCGCCGTTGGGCTGCTCGAACAGGTGCGCGGAGCGGAACTGGGGTTCGTCGCGCCAGTAGGCCAGGTCGTCTTCGCTGCGGCCCGATTCGGCGCCGGCGTAATGCAGAAGGGAGCGAGCGTGCCCGAGCAGGTCGAGGCCGATGTTGCCGAGCGCGACGTCTTCCTCGAGTTCGGGGGCGCGGGAGATCCACCAGCCGAGCTGCTGGGCGATGATCAGGGCGTCGTCACCGAGCCACAGGGCGTACTCGGCCACGTCGTGCGAGGCGACGGATGCGCCCTCTACCAGTTCGGCGGAGAGGGTGACGGAATCGACCTCGACGTGTCCGTGTCCGTGGTCGTGGTCGGCGTTGGTGGCGGCATCCGCCGTGTTCGTCCCGGTCACAGGTGCTTCACCCCTTCGCTCTTGGAGTAGTAGCTGGCGTGACGGTAGTTCTTGCCGGCGGGCGATTCGAAGAAGGCGCCCTTCGCGTCGGGGTCGCTGGTGGTGATCGCGTCGGCGGGCACGACCCACACCGAAACACCCTCGCCGCGGCGGGTATACAGGTCACGCGCATTGCGCACGGCCAGGCTGGCGTCGGGAGCATGCAGGGAGCCAACGTGGGTGTGGCTGATTCCGCGGCTGGCGCGCACGAAGACCTCCCAGAGGGGCCAGATCTCCTTCTCGGACGTTCCGGGGGCGCTCATCATGCCACCGCCTTCGACCGGACGGCCTGTTTGCGGGCGTACGCGGCGGCGGCTTCCCGCACCCACGCACCGTCCTCGTGGGCCTCACGGCGCCGCTGCAGGCGGCGGGCGTTGGCCGGGCCGCGGCCGGCGAGCACCTCGTGGAATTCGGTCCAGTCGATTTCGCCCATGTCGTATTCTTTCGTTTCCTCGTTGTAGCGCAGGTCGGGATCGGGCAGGGTCACGCCGAGCACCTCGGCCTGCGGGACGCACATTCCGACGAAGCGCTGGCGCAGTTCGTCATTGGAGAATCGCTTGATATTCCAGGCCATGGACTGCGCCGAGTTGGGCGAGTCGTTGTCGGGCGGGCCGAACATCTGCAGCGCCGGCCAGTACCAGCGGTTGACGGCGTCCTGGGCCATCTCCCGCTGCGCGGGCGTGCCGTTCATCAGTTCGAGCAGGATCTCGAAGCCCTGCCGCTGGTGGAAGGACTCTTCCTTGCAGATGCGCACCATGGCGCGACCGTACGGTCCGTAGGAGGCCCGGCAGAGGGGCACCTGGTTGCAGATGGCGGCGCCGTCGACGAGCCAGCCGATCGCGCCCATGTCGGCCCAGGTGGGGCTCGGGTAATTGAAGATCGAGGAGTAGCGGGCCTTGCCGGCGATGAGGGCATCCGTCATCTCATCCCGGGTGGTGCCGAGGGTCTGCGCCGCGGAGTAGAGGTACAAACCGTGGCCGGCCTCGTCCTGCACCTTGGCCATCAGGATGGCCTTGCGCTTGAGGCTGGGCGCGCGGGTGATCCAGTTCGCCTCCGGCTGCATGCCGATGATCTCGGAGTGGGCGTGCTGGGAGATCTGGCGCACCAGCGTCTTCCGGTAGCCCTCCGGCATCCAGTCGCGAGGTTCGATCCGCGAGTCGGCCGCGATCAGTTCGTTGAACTGGTGCTCCTCGGCGGAAACCTCGACGGAGGCTTCCGTGGGCAGTGCGTAAGGCTCTGCTGGGGTGGTCATCATCGACTCCTGGTCTCTCCCGGTCCGGCTATCATTACCAACCGATCGTTCAGTTAGTATATGGTGTCACCAACGGCACGGCAACCGTCTGTTGCCGCGCGTACGGTCACTCAACGAGGAGAACCAGATACATGGATGCTTCACCCACCGGCAACCTCGCCATGATGGAGCGGGACCGGGCATCCGCCGGCCTCGGCATGATTGTCCAGCGCACTGAACCCGGGCTCGCGGTCGTTTCCATGATCATCAGGGACGACATGCTCAACGGCTTCGACGTCACCCACGGCGGGATCGTCTTCGCGCTCGCGGACACCGCCTTCGCCATCTGCTGCAATGACAGCCACCACGTCACCCTCGCGGCCGGGGCCGACATCGCGTTCCTCAAGCCCACGACCAGCGGCCAGACCCTCACCGCCACCGCCATGCTCCGCACGAAGAGCGGGCGATCGGGCATCTACGACGTGAGCGTCACCGACGACGACAACGCGCCGGTGGCAGAATTCCGCGGCCGCAGCCGCACCACCAACCTTCCCGTGCCCGAACGGGCACGCGACTAAATCCCCACGACGCCCGGAGGCACCATGTCAACGCTGACCAAGACCCGCCTGCACGCGCCCGCCACGGACGAGCTCGATCCGGAAGAGCGCATGTCCCGCGACGAGATCCAGTCGCTGCAGCTCACTCGCCTGCAGCACACCGTGCGGCACGCCTACGCCAACGTTCCCCTGTACACCCGCAAGTTCGACGAGGTCGGCGTGCACCCGGACGACATCCGCACGCTCGACGATGTGAACAAGCTGCCGTTCACCACGAAGGAAGACCTGCGCGTGTCCTACCCGTTCGGGATGTTCGCTGTGCCGATGGACCAGGTCGCGCGCATCCACACCTCGTCGGGGACCACGGGCCTCCCCACGGTGGTCGGCTATACGAAGAACGACCTGCGGATGTGGTCCGGCCTCGTCGCACGGAGCCTGCGCGCCTCGGGGGTACGGCCGGGCATGAAGGTGCACAACGCCTACGGTTACGGCCTGTTCACCGGCGGGCTGGGCGCCCACGCCGGCATCGAGGCGCTCGGCGCCATCGCCATCCCGATGTCGGGCGGCCAGACGAACAAGCAGGTGCAGATGATCCGGGACTTCGAGCCCGACGTCATCATGAGCACCCCCAGCTACCTGCTGACCATCACGGATGCGATGGTCGCGGCCGGCATGGACCCCCGTCTCTCCAGCCTCAAGGCCGGCGTGCTCGGCGCGGAGCCGTGGACGAACCAGATGCGCCGCGAGCTCGAGGAACGACTCGACTTCGACGCCCTCGACATCTACGGCCTGAGCGAGGTCATGGGCCCGGGCGTCGGCAACGAGTGCATCGAGTCGAAGGACGGCCCGCACCTCTGGGAGGACAATTTCCTGCCCGAGATCATCGACGGCGACACGGGGCACGTGCTGGACGACGGTGAAACGGGCGAACTCGTGTTCACCTCGCTGACCAAGGAAGCGTTCCCGGTGATCCGCTACCGCACTCGCGACCTGACCCGGCTCCTGCCCGGCACCGCCCGGCCCGGCATGCGCCGGATGGAGAAGGTCACCGGACGCAACGACGACATGATCATCCTGCGCGGGGTCAACCTGTTCCCGACCCAGATCGAGGAGATCGTGCTCGGGATCGAGCACCTCTCCCCCCACTTCATCCTGGAGCTCACGAGGCCGGGCCGGATGGACGAGCTGACCGTGCGCATCGAACGGCACGAGAACTCGGATGCCTCCACCTCCGACCGGGCCTGCGCGATCCTGATCGAGCGGGTGAAGGACCAGATCGGCTCGAGCGTGAACGTGCTGATCGTCGAACCCGGCTCGCTCGAGCGCAGCACGGGCAAGCACAAGCGTGTCTACGACCTGCGGTAATCGGCCACAGGCTCGTGAGAGACTGATCGGCGATGTCTGAGCAACCAGCAAGCAAGCGCGGGCGCCCCGGTTACGACCAGCGCGCCATCCTCGAGATCGCCGTCGACGCCTTCAACGAATTCGGCTACGACGCCACGTCGATGGGGGTTCTGGCGTCCCGACTCGCCCTGTCGAAGTCCGCGATCTACCACCACTTCGCGTCGAAGGAGGAGCTGCTCGAGCTCGCCCTGGACGAGGCGCTCGACGCGCTGGAGGGCGTGCTGCAAGACCCGGAATCCCGGACCGGCCGGGCGATCGACCGGCTCGCGCACGTGCTCCGCGGCGCGGTCGAGGTGCTGGCCGCCAATCTTTCGTTTGTGACTCTCCTGCTGCGGGTGCGGGGCAACACGGTCGTCGAGCGCGCCGCCCTCGAGCGTCGCCGAGCCTTCGACCGGGCGGTATCCGGCCTCGTCGTCGAGGCCCGCAATGAGGGCTCGCTGCGCAGCGACATCGATCCGCGGATCGTGACCCGGCTGCTGTTCGGCATGGTCAACTCGATCGTGGAGTGGTACCGGCCGGAGGGCGCGGAGGACCCGGCTCACCTGGCCGACGACGTGCTTGCCGTGGCGCTCGACGGCCTGCGGATGCCGACCATGAACCGCGTCGAAGACCTGACCTGACCTGACCTGACCTGACCTGACTGATGGCATTTCTCGCCCGGTGAGGGGTCGCAAATCGACCTTCCCGTACGCCGGGAAGGTCGATTTGCGACCCCTCAGGGTGGGAAGCGGGCGTTAAAGAGATCAGGGGCATCCCCCCAATGGTGGATGCCCCTGATCGGTGAGCGGGTGCTAGATGTTCGCGAGCTCCCTGACGGCCGAGTCACCAGGCGTGGCGGAGTCGAAGCTGGCTTCGATCTCGGCGCGGCCCAGCAGCTCGTCCATGCGGCGGCGACGCTGCTTCGGGATGAGCGTGACAACCGTGCCGTTCTTGCCGGCGCGGCCGGTGCGGCCGGCGCGGTGCAGGTACGTCTTGTACTCGTCGGGAGCGTCGGCCTGGATGACCAGGTCGATGTCGTCCACGTGGATGCCGCGGGCTGCGACATCCGTTGCCACCAGCACGTTGACGCGACCGCTGGTCAGCATGGCCAGGTTGCGGGTACGGCGGGCCTGGTTCAGGTCGCCGTGCAGGCTGGTCGCCTTCACGCCGGCGTCTTCGAGCTGGTCGGCGAGCTGCTCGGCGTACGCACGGGTGCGGCTGAAGATCAGCGTCTTGCCCTGGCGGTCGACGAGCTGGCCGATGATGGCGCTCTTGTCTCGGTGCTCGATCATGAGCACACGGTGGTCGATCGTGGAGGAGGCCTGGTCTTCACCGGCAACCTCGTGCACGGCCGGGTTGGTCAGGAATTCCTTGACCAGCTGGGCGACGCCCTTGTCGAGCGTGGCCGAGAAGAGCAGCTTCTGGCCGCCCTTCTTGGTCTGGCGCAGGATGCGCTGCACCGGCTCGAGGAAGCCCAGGTCGCACATGTAGTCGGCCTCGTCGAGGACGGTGACGATGACCTCGCTGAGGTCGAGACGACCCTGTTCGATCAGGTCCTCGATGCGGCCCGCGGTGCCGATGATGATGTCCACGCCGCGCTGCAGGGCGCTGACCTGGCGGTACTGCGGGACGCCGCCGTAGATCTGGGTGGTGAAGAGGCCGACGCTGCGGGCGATGGGCTGGATGGTGCGGTCGATCTGCAGGGCCAGCTCGCGGGTCGGGGCCAGGATGAGCGCGCGGGGCTTGCGGGCCATCTTGCGGTCCTTGGCTCCGTTGTTCTCCAGCAGCTTCTCGACGAGGGGAGCGCCGAAGGCGATGGTCTTGCCGGAGCCGGTCTTGCCGCGGCCCAGCACGTCGCGGCCGGCGAGCACATCCGGGATGGTCGCGGCCTGGATCGGGAACGGCGCCGATGCGCCGAGCAGTCCGAGCTCACGCACGATGTTCTCGCCGAGGCCGAGGTCGGCGAAGGTCACGCCGACGACATCGGATGCCGTCGTCGCGATGGCTTCGAGACGCTCGAGTACGACGTCGTCGCCGGCAGCGAATTTGGGCTTGGAGTCGCGGTCCGGGTAGAAGTTGCTGGAGTGGCCGCCGTCGCGCTCCGAGCGGGCCGGACGGTCGGTGCGGTTCGGACGGTCGCCGTAGGAGGGGCGCTCGGTGCGGGGCGGACGGTCGCCGTAGGAGGGACGGTCGTTGTTGTACGCCGGACGGTCGGTGCGGGCCGGACGGTCACCGTAGGAGGGACGGTCGTTGTTGTACGCCGGACGGTCGGTGCGGGCCGGACGGTCGGTGCGGGCCGGACGGTCACCGTACGAGGGGCGCTCGGTGCGGGCCGGGCGATCGCCGTAGGAGGGACGGTCGTTGTTGTACGCCGGACGGTCGGTGCGGGCCGGACGGTCGCTGTTGTAGGCCGGACGGTCGGTGCGGGCCGGTCGGTCGCCGTACGAGGGGCGGTCGTTGTTGTACGAGGGGCGCTCGGTGCGGTTCGGACGGTCACCATAGGACGGACGGTCGTTGTTGTACGCCGGACGGTCCGTGCGCGCCGGACGGTCGCCGTACGAGGGGCGCTCGGTGCGGTTCGGACGGTCACCATAGGACGGACGGTCGTTGTTGTACGCGGGACGGTCGTTGTTGTACGCGGGACGGTCGGCGCGCGGGGCGCGGTCGCCGTACGCGGGACGGTCCTTGTTGTAGGCGGGGCGGTCCGTGCGCGGGGCGCGGTCGCCGTAGGCCGGACGCTCGGTGCGGTTCGGGCGGTCGCCGTAGGCAGGACGCTCGTTACGCTGGCCGGTGGCCGGACGCTCGTTGCGGGTGCCGTAGGCCGGACGATCGCCGGACGGACGCTCCGAGGCGCGGGCTGCGCGCTCGTCCGCGTTCCAACGCTGCTTCTTGGGCGCACCCTCGTCAGCACGGTAGCCGCGATGACCGGGGCTCTTGCTGCCCGAGTTGGACCCGCCCCTGCTGGGGCCGCCCTTCGAGGCGTACTTCGGGTCGAAATTCTTTGCTGGCTTCTTGTCAAAAGGCATAACGGTATTTCTGGGTTGTGTTGAGTACATGGCAGAACGACGACGCACATACGCGACGCAACCTGAGCACCCGGGCAGTCGATGGCCGGGCCGTTCACATACAGTGATTTTTCACCAGCGGATTACTGGGAAACCGGCCCATCCTGACTTACAAACCCATCCGCGCACACGTGAAAATAGCGCGGTGTCAAGAGCCGACTTGTCTACGTTACCCGATTGTTGCCCGAAAGTCACGGACAATCGTGGTTTACCCTGTATCAATGCGTACGACGATCGCCATTGAATCACCCCGGCATCACGATATCGAGGCCCTCCTGGGTCTGAGCGCGGAGTACGCCGAGTCGCTCTATCCGCCGGAGAGCAACTTCCTGCTCGGAGTCGACGAGCTCGAGCAGCCGGGCGTGACCTTCTATGCGGCACGGGACGAGACCGGCCGGGCGCTCGGCATCGCCGCCCTCGTTCCGAGCCCCGGCGACACGGCCGAGCTCAAGCGCATGTTCGTGCATCCGGAGGGCCGCGGGCGCGGTCTCGGCGCCGCCCTGCTCGTCCGGATCGAAGCGGATGCCGCCGCCCGCGGCATCCGCGAAGTCGTGCTCGAAACCGGGCCGCTGCACGCCGCCGCCCTCGCGCTCTACCGCCGGCAGGGCTACCGGGAGATCGCCCAGTTCGGCCCGTACATCGGGGAGGAATTCAGTGTCTGTTTCGCAAAAAGCCTCTGACCGGGAGGAGAACGGCCGCCGCAAGCGGGCCGCCGCACGGCTGAAAGCCGGGGTGCAGCATCCGGAGCTTCTCCTGGCGGCAAAGGCCGCCCTCGCCGTCGGGATCGCGTGGTCGATCGCGCCGTATCTGCCGGGCGTCGCCAACGACTACCCGTACTACGCCCCGCTCGGGGCGCTGGTGAGCATGGCTCCCACGTTGATGGGTTCGGTGAAGAACGGCCTGCAGACCGTGGCCGGGCTGGCCATCGGCGTGCTCCTGGCGGGCACGGTCATCCTGCTGAGCGAGCCGAATGTTTTCACGATTTCGCTCGTGGTCGGCATTGGATTCCTGATCTCGGGAAGCCGCCGGATCACCACGGCCCGGGAGTTCGTGCCCGTCACCGCGTTGTTCGTGCTGATCGTGGGAGGGCCGAACGCGGACTCGTACTCGATCGGGTACCTGGTGCAGGTGTGCCTCGGCATTTCCGTCGGCCTGGCCGTCAACCTGCTGATCCTGCCGCCGCTCAGGCAGGACGCCGCCGCGGCAGAGCTCTCGCGCTTCCGCACCACCCTGGCCCGACACCTCCGCGAGATCAGTGAAGCCCTGACCGAGAGCTGGCCGCCGGAGCACGAAGTCTGGGCGACACGCGGCGACATGCTCAGCCGGACGGCGAGCGAGGTGCGTGCGGCGGTCATGCACGCGGACGAAAGCCGCAAGGGCAACCCGCGCGCACTCATCCACCGCCGGGACCTGCTGGCCGCTTATGACGACGTGGCAGCGCTGGAGACGGTGTCTTTCCATGTGCGGAACCTGACCGACGTGCTCGCCGGGGCGGTCTGGGGCGACCCGCTCCCGGTCGAGGTGCCCGCCGAACTGCGGCCTTCCCTCGGCGCCGCCATCCGCTCGGTGGCCCGGATCCTGGACGAGTGGGACTCCGGCACCGGGGTGCTGGCGCCGCCCCGCGACGAGGCCGAGGCGGGACTGAAATCGCTCAGGGCCGAGCTGGAGCGGCAACGGCACTCCGGAGCCGAGACGATCAGCGCCGCGTCCGCGATCGACATGGACCTGCGGCGCATCCTCGTCGCCCTGCGCCCCAGCGTCGAGCGCGACGCCGAGGACATCCCCACCCCTGCCCCCTGAAGGGGATTCGCGGCCCGGGCATGAGGGGAACTATCCTCATCTCACCCGCCCCCACCATTCACCCCGGAGCAGCCGTGACACCTGGTCGTCGCCCGTCCCGCCGCATCCGGCTTCTCGCCATCGCCTGCGCGGGCGGAATCGCCGTGGCGGCCACGGCCCTCCTCGGCGGGTTCCACACCGAACTGCACCCGGTCACGCCCGACGAGCCCGGCGCCACCCGGAGCGAACTCGTCACGACCGAGGTCGTCGGCATCCGCACCTTCAGCCGGCCAGACGGCATCAGCGTGGCCACGGATGTCGTGTACGGCACCCAGTCGGACGGCGCGCTGCTCACCCTCGACGTCTGCTCGCCCACCGGCGACGCCGAGGCGGGTGGGTTGCGCCCGGCCGTCGTCTCCATCCACGGCGGCAGCTGGGCTCGCGGCGACAAGGGCAACTCCGACTGGCGGGCCGTGTGCACCTGGCTCGCCAGCGAGGGATTCGTCGCCTACTCGGTGAACTACCGCCTCGTGCCGGATGCCCTGTTCCCGGCCGCCATCGACGACCTGGGCCTCGCGGTCGAGTGGATCCGCCAGGCGGAGAACGCCGCGCAGTACGGCATCGACCCCGACCGCATCGGCGCGTTCGGCGGCTCGGCCGGCGGCAACCTGGCCGCCCTCCTCGGCGCGCGCGGATCGGGGTCCCTGACCGAGGGCGCGCGCGTCGCCGCGGTCGCAGAGCTCTCCGGTCCGACCGACCTGGGCCACGAGGCGCTCGTGGTCGGCAACGCGCCCGCCGGGCTGCAGCGGATCGTGCAGAGCTACCTCGGCTGCGACTCGCTGGCCGACTGCCCGCAGGCCGGCGCCGCATCGCCGCATCGCGAACTCGACCCGAGCGACCCACCCGTCTTCATCGGCGCGGCCGCAGAGGAGTTCATCCCGCTCGCCCAGTCCATCGGGTACGCCTCCAGGCTCGACCGGCTCGGCATCCCGAACGAGCTGGTGACCGTGCCCGGCACCCTGCACTCGATCGGCATCCTCGACGCGGCCATGCGCGTGAAGGTCGCCGCGTTCCTGCACCGGCACCTCGGCACCTAATACGGGTTGAGTCGCGGAGAAAGTACCTCCGTTGTGAAATTGAAGGTACTTGGTCCGCAACTGAGCGGGGAGACTCCCGGGGGCGTTCCCCTCAGACCGCCTGCCGGCCACGGATGCGCCGGGAGAGCTCGGCCGCCGTGCCCGAGATCCTCTCGGCCAGGGCCGGCCACTCCGACTCCGCGATCGCGTCGCGGGGAAAGGTCACCGCGATGCTCGCGGCCGGCCAGCCGGCGTGGTCGCGCACGGCCACCGCGACCGAGGCCATGCCGGCGGTGATCTCGCCGTCCTCCTGCGCGTACCCCTGGCGGCGCACCTGGTCGAGCAGGCGGCGCAGCTCGGTCGAGGTGCGCGGCCCCCGGCCGTCCCGCTCCTGGAAGGCGGCCGCATTGGGGTACAGCGCCCGCAGCTGGGCCGCCGGCAGCGCGGCCAGGAGCGCGCGGCCGCTCGCGGTGAGGTGTCCGGGCAGGCGCACCCCGACATCCGTCACCAGCGACGGCCTGCGGGGCGCGCGTTCCTCGACCAGGTAGATGACGTCGCGGCCGTGCAGCACGACGAGGTGCGCGCTCTCGCCGAGCCGGTCAACGAGCTGCGCGACCAGCGGGCGGCCGAGGTGCGAGAGCGGCTCCTGGCGGGAGAACCCCGTGCTCAGCTCGAAGGCGGCCAGGCCCAGCCCGTAGCGCCGTTCCTCGGGCAGGTGCACGACGAAGCCGCGCTCGGCGAGCACGGCGAGCAGCTGGTAGACGGTCGACCGGGGCAGGCCGAGCGCGGTCGCAATGGCGGAGGCGGGCACCGGCCCGCGCTGGGTCGCGAGGTGGGACAGGATGCGCAGCGTGCCCTCCGCCGCGGGAACCTTGGACCGCGCCGACCCCTGGGGCGGTGTCGATTCCTCCGCCTGCGCCATCCGTTCGCCCTGCCCGGTCCGTGAAGTGTCCGGGATACCGGACGGTTCCGAGTCTAGACACGTTTTGACGGGGCCGTCGGTGGTGTGCAATCGGAGTATGACCTTCTCCGCAGCATCCGTCACCGTGGGCACAGGCCCGGTGTCCTTCGCCGACGTCGTCGCCGTGGCCCGTCAGGGCGCCCCGATCACGCTCGACCCGACCGCGCTCGAGGGGGTCGCCGCCACCCGGCGCATCATCGACGCGCTGGCCGAGGACGTCGACCCGCACTACGGCATCTCGACCGGCTTCGGCGCCCTCGCCACGACCTTCATCACCGCGGATCGCCGCGCCCAGCTGCAGGCGAGCCTCGTGCGGTCGCACGCGGCCGGCAGCGGGCCGGAGGTCGAACGCGAGGTCGTGCGCGCGCTCATGCTGCTGCGGCTCTCGACGCTGATGACCGGGCGCACGGGCGTGCGCCCCGCCACGGCGCAGACCTACGCCGCCCTGCTCAATGCCGGAATCACCCCGATCGTGCGCGAATACGGCTCGCTCGGCTGCTCGGGCGACCTCGCCCCCCTGGCTCACTGCGCGCTGGCGATCATGGGCGAGGGCGAGGTGCGGGATGCCGCCGGCACCTGGCTGCACGCCGGCGACGCCCTGCGGGCGGCCGGCATCGAAGCGGTCGTGCTCGCCGAAAAGGAAGGGCTGGCCCTGATCAATGGCACCGACGGCATGCTCGGCATGCTGGTGCTCGCTCTCGACGACCTCGCCCTGCTGCTGACGACCGCCGACATCGCCGCGGCGATGAGCGTCGAGGCACTCCTCGGCACGGATGCCACGTTCGCCGCCGACCTGCAGGCCCTCCGCCCCCAAGTGGGCCAGGCCCTGAGCGCGGCGAACCTGCGCGCCCTGCTTGCCGGCTCCCCCCTGCTCGCCAGCCACGCCGGGCCCGAGGACCCGACCGTGCAGGATGCGTACTCGCTGCGCTGCTCGCCGCAGGTGCACGGCGCGGCCAGGGACACTGCCGGCCACGCCGCGATGATCGCCGGCCGGGAGCTCGAGAGCGCGGTGGACAATCCGGTCGTGACGCTCGACGGCCGCGTCGAGTCCAACGGCAACTTCCACGGCGCCCCGGTCGGCTACGTGCTCGACTTCCTCGCCATCGCCGCGGCGGATGTCGCCAGCATGAGCGAGCGCCGCACCGACCGCCACCTCGACGCGTCCAGGAACAAGGGCCTCCCCCCGTTCCTCGCCCACGAGGTCGGCGTCGACTCCGGCCTGATGATCGCGCAGTACACGGCGGCCGGGATCGTGTCGGAGCTGAAGCGGCTGGCGGCGCCGGCATCCGTCGACTCGATCCCCTCGTCGGCCATGCAGGAGGACCACGTGTCGATGGGCTGGGCGGCCGCACGCAAGCTCCGCAAGTCGATCGACGGCCTGGGCCGCGTGCTGGCGATCGAGATCATGACCGCCGCCCGGTCGCTCGACCTGCGGGCGCCCCTGCTCCCCGGCCCGGCAACCGCGGCCGTGCGCGACCTGGTGCGCACGGCCGCCGACGGGCCGGGTCACGACCGGTTCCTGTCGCCGGAAATCGAGGCGATCGTCGGGCTGGTCCAGACCGGTGCGGTGCGGGATGCCGCCGGGAAGGTTGCCCCCGCCCTGCACTGACGGACGTCGCCGGGGGGACCGCCAGACGGGTGGTTGTGCCCCCCATGCCCCCATGCGATACTGGCGCCACGCCGGCCTGTCCTGCTCCGGCGCACCGAACCATCCATACCCCGAAGATGGATTGACGATCGTGATGTTGCAGCAGCCGAACGGTATCCCCCAGCGCCTCCCGGGCGTCGGGATGTCGCGCCGCATGGGCTTTCCGATCGCAGTCGTTCTCGCGGTATCGCTCGTGGTCTTCGGGGCCCCCGCGATGGCGAGCGCAGCGGATTCCGCGCCCGACCCTGCGCCGACGGCAGCCTCGGACCCGACGATTTCCGACCCGGCGATTTCGGACCCGGCGATTTCCGACCCGGCTGTCGTACCGACGACCCCGGACCTGTCGGGCGCCGACCCGACGGCGCCTCTCGTCGACGCGGCCCCCGTGCCGGCGCCCGTCACCGACACCCCACCCGTCGTGGAGCCGGATCCCAGTGGCGATCCCGGCCCCGGCGGAGAGCCTGACCCCGGGACGGACCCCGAACCCGTCGCAGACCCGGACCCCAGCGGCAATCCGACACCGACTGTCGATCCCGAACCCACTGTCGAACCCGCGGTGGATCCCGAACCCGCGGTGGATCCCGAACCCACGGTCGATCCCGCGGGGGAGCCGGATCCCGACCCCGCGCCCGGCACGCCCAATGCGCCGGCCCCGCCGGCACCACCTTCCCCGCCAACTCCGGCGGCCGAAGTCGACCCCATCCCTCAGCAAGTCAACCGGCCGTCAGCGTCCCTGCTCGCGGAGCGCGCCGCCGCCGCAGCCGCCGCCCGCGCCGAGGCCGAACGCGCAGCGCAGGAACAGGCAGCAGCAGCACGGACTGCGGCGGAGCGGGCGGCAGCGTATGCCGAAGCGCTGGCCGAGGTGGCGAGCGCCCAGGCCGCCTACGACGCAGCGAAGCTCGGCTACGCGTCGGCCAAGGCCGAGTTCGACGCCGCCCTGGCCCGGGTCGACCTGGTCCACGCGCTGGCCGAGGAGGCCGCTGCCACCGCTGATGCGTCCAAGCGTGTCCTGGCCGCGTTGATTCGATCCCTGGCGCAGCACCAGTCCGGCACAGCGACCGCCGACGTCCTGCTCGGCGCGCAGAACGGCGCCGACCTGCTGTACCAGTTGGGCACACTCGACAAACTGGCGCAGCTGACCGGCAGCATCGACGCCATCCGCGCTCGCTCTGAGGCCGACACCCTGCGGGCGCTTTCCCTGTCCGAGCAGGAGGCCACGGCCCAGCAGACCGTGCAGAACGTCCCGATCGCAGAAACCCTCACCGCCATGCAGGCGGCCGAGGCCGCCCTGCAGGCCGCCACCGCGCGGCTGGCCCTCCTGTCCGTCAGCGCTCCGGTCGGGATGTCCGGGCTGACCCCGATCGCCAACACGCTCGCGGCGATGCCGGCCGGACGACCGACCGCGCAGGGCTGGGTGACGCCCGCCGTCGGCAGCATCAACGACGTCTTCGGCCCCAGGCCCACGCGACCCGTTCCCGGTGTGGGCGCCGTTCACTACGGCACCGACATCGGGGCATCCTGCGGAGCGGCGATCTACGCGGCGAACTCCGGGGTGGTCGTGGCCGTCGGTTCCGTGGGCACCTACGGCAACTGGATCCTCATCGACCACGGCAACGGGGTGGAGACCGGGTACGCGCACGTGGCCCCCGGCCAGACCCTCGTGGCGGTCGGCGACGCCGTCATCGCCGGAGAGGTCATTGCCGGCGTCGGCAGCACCGGCGCATCCACCGGATGCCACCTGCACTTCGAAGTGAGGGTGAACGGCTCGCGGGTCGATGGCCAGGCGTATCTGGCCGAGCGCGGAGTCGTTCTCGGCCGCTGACCCGACGCGACCGGTTTCGGCGGTCGGCGTTCGGCGTCGGTAGGGCGCGTTCGGCGTCGGCGTGGCGCCTCATCCGCGGAGCGGGGCACGGTGCGCGGCCCACGTCTTGCCATTGCGTGACATTTGTATTTTACTAGGTGACAGACCAAGCATCGAAGGAGCAGCACCGTGGCCGAGTCATCCACCCGCACCGTGGAACGCGCCCTCAGCCTGCTCGCCGTGATCTGCGATGGGGACGGCCTCACCCTGTCCGCGAGTTCCCGCGCCGTCGACCTCTCGCCGAGCACCGCGCTTCGCCTGTTGCGCACCCTCGAGACGAGCGGGTTTGTTCGGAAGGACGATGACGGCGGCTACCGGCCGGGCAGCCGTTTGATCCAACTCGGCGCACAGTCCCTGAGCAACGAGTCCCTCGCCCCGCTCTGTCGCCCGGTGATGGAAGACCTCGTCGCCGCGACCGGCGAATCCGTCTACCTGAGTGTCGAAGGCCACGCCCACACCGCGTTGTACCTCGCCATCGTCGAGGGCACGCACTCGGTCCGGCACGCCAGCTGGGTCGGCCGAACGGTTCCGCTCGACCAGTCGGCCTCCGGCCAGGTGCTGGCCGGCCGGACGCCCGCCGAGGGCTATGTCGTCGTTGAACGCGGCGTCGAAACCGATGTCACCGCAATCGCCGCCCCGATCCGCTCCGCCGATCGCGTCGTGGCCGCCCTCAGCCTGGTCATCCCCAGCTACCGGGTCGCCCCCGCCGATATCGAACGCTACGGCCCCCTGCTCGTCACCGCGGCCGCCCGCGTATCCGCCGGCCTCGGCGCATCCACCCAAGGAGACACCGATGTCTGAATCCCGCCCCGTACGCGCCGCCCGCGGAACCGAGCTGACCGCGAAGAGCTGGCAGACCGAGGGTGCGCTGCGGATGCTGATGAACAACCTCGACCCCGAGGTCGCCGAGCACCCGGAGAACCTCGTCGTCTATGGCGGAACGGGCAAGGCCGCCCGTAGCTGGGAGGCCTACGACGCCATCGTGCGCACCCTCACCACTCTGGAGAAGGACGAGACCCTGCTCGTGCAGTCCGGCAAGCCGGTGGGCGTGTTCCGTACCAACGAGTGGGCGCCTCGGGTGCTCATCGCCAATTCCAACCTCGTGGGCGACTGGGCCACCTGGCCGGAGTTCCGCCGGCTCGAGGCCCTCGGCCTGACGATGTACGGCCAGATGACGGCCGGCTCGTGGATCTACATCGGCACCCAGGGCATCCTGCAGGGCACCTACGAGACCTTCGCCGCCGTCGCCGCGAAGAGGTTCGGTGGGACACTGGCCGGCACCCTCACCCTCACCGGCGGCGCCGGCGGCATGGGCGGCGCGCAGCCGCTCGCCGTCACGATGAACGAGGGCGCCGTGCTCATCGTCGACGTCGACGAGTCCCGGCTGCAGCGCCGCGTCGATCACGGCTACCTCGACGAACTGGCGACCGACCAGGACGACGCCATCGCCCGGGTGCTCGCCGCCAAGTCCGAGAAGCGCGCCCTCTCGGTCGGCCTGGTCGGCAACGCCGCGACCGTGTTCCCCGAGCTGCTCGCCCGCAAGGTTCCGATCGACATCGTCACCGACCAGACCAGCGCGCACGACCCGCTGTCCTACCTGCCGGAGGGCGTCAGCGTGGAGGAATGGCACAGCTACGCGGCCGCTCAGCCCGAGGAGTTCACCGAGCGGGCACGGGCATCCATGGCGAAGCAGGTGAAGGCCATGGTCGAGTTCCAGGATGCCGGTGCCGAGGTCTTCGACTACGGCAACTCGATCCGCGCCGAGGCCGAACTCGGCGGCTACGACCGCGCGTTCGCGTTCCCCGGGTTCGTGCCCGCGTACATCCGCCCGCTCTTCGCCGAGGGCAAGGGGCCGTTCCGCTGGGTGGCGCTGTCGGGCGACCCGGCCGACATCGCGGCCACCGACAAGGCCATCGTCGAACTGTTCCCGGAGGACGAGCACCTGCGCCGGTGGATCACGAAGGCGCGGGAGTTGGTGCACTTCGAGGGCCTGCCGGCCCGGATCTGCTGGCTCGGCTACAAGGAACGCCACCTCGCCGGGCTCAAGTTCAACGAGATGGTCGCCTCGGGCGAGCTCAGCGCACCGATCGTGATCGGCCGCGACCACCTCGACTCCGGCTCGGTCGCCTCGCCGTACCGGGAGACCGAGGGCATGAAGGACGGCTCCGACGCGATCGCCGACTGGCCGCTGCTGAACGCCCTGCTGAACACCGCGTCGGGCGCCACCTGGGTCTCGATCCACCACGGCGGCGGCGTCGGCATCGGCCGCAGCATCCACGCCGGCCAGGTCATCGTCGCCGACGGCACCGCGCTGGCCGCCGAGAAGATCGAGCGCGTGCTCACCAACGACCCCGGCACCGGCGTGATGCGCCACGTCGACGCCGGCTACGGGCGAGCCGAAGAGGTCGCCAGGGAACGGGGCCTCCGCGTGCCGATGATGGAGTCCTGATGACCACGCCGGCTCGTTTCCCTCGTGAGGGGTCGCATATCGACGTTCCCGGGGCCAACGAAGGTCGATATGCGACCCCTCACGGGATTAAGGCGGTCCACCGATGAGCGAGCTCCTCGCGGACGGCATGCTGGCCGGCCTCGACGAGATCGCCGGGACCGGCCGGGATGCCCGCCGCGGCGGCTACTCCCGGCACGTCTGGCAGGCCGCCGAGCTCGAACTGCGCGCCTGGTTCGTCGAACGCGCCGGGCGCATCGGGCTCGATATCGAGACTGACCGCAACGGCAACATCTGGGCCTGGTGGGGAACTCCCGGCCCGGATGCCGTCGTCACCGGCAGCCACCTCGACTCCGTCCCCGGCGGCGGCGCCTACGACGGCCCGCTCGGCGTCGTGTCGGCGCTCGACGCCATCGCCCGGCTGCAGGCGGCCGGCTTCACGCCGTCGCGCCCCTGCGCCATCCTCGTCTTCGCGGAGGAGGAGGGCTCCCGGTTCGGCATCGCCTGCCTCGGCTCGAGGCTCATGACCGGGGCGCTGGGCGCAGACCGCGCCCGGGCCCTCGTCGACGCCGACGGGGTGACGTTAGCCGAGGCAGCCGTTCGCGCCGGACTCGACCCCGCGCACCTCGGAACCGACCGGGAGGCACTGGAGCGGATCGGCCTGTTCGTCGAACTGCACGTCGAGCAGGGCCGCGGCCTGATCGAGCTCGGGCAGCCGGTGGCCGTGGCCTCGTCGATCCTCGCCCACGGCCGCTGGCGCCTCACCGTGACCGGCCGGGGCAACCACGCCGGCGCCACCCTGATGGCCGACCGGCGCGACCCGATGGTGGCGGCCGCCCGCGCCGTGCTCGCGGTGCAGGACGCGGCCTCGGCTCGCCCGGGCACGCGCGCCACCGTCGGCCGGATGAACATCGTCCCCGGCGGCACGAACGTGATCGCGTCGAGCGTGCAGGCCTGGCTTGACGCCCGGGCCGAGACCGACGAGGAGACCCGCGCGCTGCTGGGCGAGATCACCGCCTTGGTCGACGAGGCCGTGGCGGAAAACGGATGCTCCGTCGCCGTTGTCGAGGAATCCTGGGCCGGCTCGGTGCACTTCGACCCCGAGCTGCGCGACCGGTTCAGTGCGGCGCTCGGCGGCGTGCCCGCCCTGCCGACCGGGGCCGGCCACGACGCCGGGGTGCTCGCGGCGAGCGTGCCGAGCGCGATGCTCTTCGTGCGGAACCCCACCGGCATCTCGCACTCGCCGGAGGAGTTCGCCACGGCCGACGACTGCGTCGCCGGCGTCGAGGCGCTCGAGAAGCTGCTGCGGACGCTGCTGTGAGCGGGGCGGGCGCGAGCGGCGCAGGTGCGAGCGGCGCGGCTGGAAGCGGCGCGGCGAGCCTTTCGCCGCGTGACGCGACCGGCGCGCCGGAGCCGGTCGCCTATTGGTGCGAGACCCTGCTCGTCGACGGCGTGCCGACGCCCGGTGTCCGCCTCGAGGTCGGCGCCGACGGACGCTTGTCCGGCGTCACGGGCGGCGCCGAGCCGCTGCCGGGTGACGTGCGCCTCGGCACCGTGCTGCCGGGCATGGCCAACGCGCATTCGCATGCGTTCCACCGCGCGCTCCGCGGCCGCACCCACGCGGACGGGGGCGACTTCTGGCAGTGGCGGGAGGCGATGTACCTCGCCGCCGGCCGGCTCGACCCCGACCGGTACTACGCGCTCGCCCGAGCCGTGTTCGCCGAGATGCTGGTCAGCGGCTGGACCGCGGTCGGCGAGTTCCACTACGTGCACCACCGCCCGGATGGCTCCCGGTACCCGCGCGAGCACGCCATGGAGCTCGCGCTGGCGGCGGCGGCGCGCGATGTGGGCATCCGTCTCGTGCTGCTCGACACCGTCTACCTGGCCGGCGGCATCGGGCGCCCGCTCGCGCCGGAGCAGCGCGCCTTCGACGATGGTTCGGCGGCGGGCTGGCTGGAACGCTGGAACGCCCTGGGCGAGGCCCTCGGCGCGGATCCGGACGCCCGGGTCAGCCTCGGCGCGGCAATCCACTCCGTGAGGGCCGTACCGCCGGACGCGATTCGGCAGGTGCTGGCCGGCCTGCCTCCGGCGGTGCCGCTGCACATCCACCTCTCCGAGCAGCCGCAGGAAAACGCGGACTGCCTGACCGAATACGGCCGGACGCCGGCCGGCGTGCTCGCCGGCCTCGGCGCGCTCACGCCGCGGCTGAGTGTCGTGCACGCCACCCACCTCAGCGACGAGGACGTTACGCTGATCGGGGCCGCCGGCGCGACTGTGGTGATGTGCCCGACCACGGAGGCCGACCTCGGCGACGGGATCGGCCCGGCGCGCCGTCTCAGCGATGCCGGCGCGCCGATCGCCCTCGGTTCCGACCAGAACGCCGTCGTCGACCCGATGCTCGAGATGCGCGGCCTCGAGGCCGGCGAACGGCTGGCCTCCGGCGAGCGCGGACGGTTCGACCCGGCCTCCCTCCTGGCCGCCGCGTCGACCAACGGCTACGCCTCCCTCGGGCTCGGCGAGAACCGGCTGCGCCCGGGCGACCTGTGCGACCTCGTCGAGCTGTCGACGCGGAGCGTCCGCACCGTCGGGTCGGCGCCGGCCCAGCTTCCGCTCACCGCGACGGCATCCGACGTGCTGCGGGTGATCGTGCACGGCGTGATCGTCGCCGACTCCGGGCGGCTCGTGCCCGCCGATCTCGTCTCCGCCGACGGCGCCGCCGACCGGTTGCCGGAGACACTGCTGCGGGAGGCCCTCGCCGCCCTCGAAACAGCCCTGCCCACCCGTGACGCAGCGCTGCCCACGCATGACGCCACCTCGGGAGACACCGCATGACCACCGAATTGATCACCGGCATCCGCGAGTTGACCACCCAGGCCGATGACGGAGCACGCCTGCGGGGTGCCGCGCTGGTCATCGAGGGTGGGCGGATCGCCTGGATGGGCCCGGCGGCCGAGGCGCCGGCGGCCGATCGACGCACGGATGTCGGCGGTCGCGCCGCGCTCCCCGGCTGGGTGGACACGCACACCCACCTCGTCTTCGCGGGCGACCGGGCGGCGGAGTTCGAGGCCCGGATGGCCGGGCAGCGCTACGAGGCCGGCGGGATCAACACCACGGTGCAGGCGACGCGCGCGGCGACCGAGGAACAGCTGATCGGCAACGCGGCGCGGCTGCGCCGGGAGGCCGAAGCGCAGGGCACCACGTTCCTCGAGACCAAGACCGGCTACGGCCTCGACCTCGAGAGCGAAACCCGCTCGGCGAGCGCCGCGGCGGCCGTGGCCGACGTCGTCAGCTACCTCGGCGCGCACGTCGTGCCGCAGGGCGTCGACCGGCGCGACTACCTCGACCTCGTGACCGGCCCGATGCTCGCGGCGGTCGCCCCCTTCGTGCAGTACATCGACGCGTTCTGCGAGGCGGGCGCCTTCGACGTGGAGGAGACCCGCGAGGTGCTGCTCGCCGGCCGCGCCGCCGGCCTCGGCCTGCGCGTGCACGGCAACCAGCTCGGTTTCAGCGGCGGGGTGCGGCTCGCGGTCGAGCTGGGCGCTGCGAGCGTCGACCACTGCAACCACCTGGAGGCCGCGGACATCGACGCGCTGGCGTCGTCGTCGACGGTGGCGACGCTGCTCCCCGCCTGCGACCTGTCCACGCGCGAACCGTTCCCGCCGGCCCGGCGGCTGCTCGACGCCGGCGCGAGCATCGCCCTGGCCACCAACTGCAACCCCGGCACGTCGTACACGACATCGATGCCCTACTGCGTGGCGACGGCGGTGCTGCAAATGGGGCTGACGATCGAGGAGGCCGTCTGTGCCGCGACCCGCGGGGCCGCCCGGGCAGTGGGCCGCGAGCACGGGACGGATGCGGTGGGGTCGCTCCGCGTGGGCGGCCTGGCCGACCTGCAGGTGCTCGACGCGCCATCCGTTGCCCACCTCGCTTACCGCCCGGGGGTGCCCCTGACGGCTGCGGTGTGGCGGCGGGGAGTGCGACTCGAGTTCGGGCACCGGGGTGTCTGAGCCGTCCGCGGTGTCCGAGCCGTGCGCGGTGCGGGTGCTGACCGCGGCCAGCCGAGTCCCGAGCCGTGGCGGAACGGCGGAGGCGTGACCAGCGAGGTGGCGGCGCGTCCGATCGGGGGCGGCCCGGCCGGGTTCGACTGGCGGCTGAGCATCGCGACCGTCGCCGGGGACAACCCGTTCTCCGGCTACCCGGGCGTCGACCGGATGTTGATGGCCATCTCGCCGCAGGGGCTCGACCTGGTCGACGGGGGCGTCCCTGTGCACCTCGGGCAATTCGACGTGCACGGGTTCCCGGGCGAGAACGAGGTGGCTGCCGTTGCGGTGACCTCGCCGACGCTCGACCTCAACCTCAACCTCATGACCAGGCGTGGCCGGTGCGCCGGGTCGCTGCGTTCGGTGCACTTCTCCGGGCTCTGGACGGTGGAGGCCGGAGACGGGGAAGACCTCGCGCTCGTGGTTTTGGACGGGTCCCTCCGCCTGGGCGAGCGCACGCTGACCGCGCTGGATGCCGTGCTGCTCGAGCACGCCGGGCGGGCCCAGCTCGAGGGAACCGCGCGCGTTGCCCTGGCCCGGGTGGCGCGCATCCGTCACTGACCTCCTCCGCCGAGATTGACGGTTCCGGTCGAGTTGCCCCGGCACACCAGTCAAACTCGACCGGAACAGGCAAAGTCGGCGCCCAACCCGACCCGGTCAGACCAGTGACTCCGCCCCACCGGCGAGACCGTCCGCCTGCCCGCGCAGGTAGCCGGCGAACCCGTCCGGCGCGCGCCCGTCGAGCCGCCCCGAGGTCAGCACCGGGATGAGCGCGGTGCGGATCTCGCTCACCCGGCGTGCACGCAGGGCCGAGACCAGCGACACGTCCTCGTGCCGCTGGATGCAGGCGAACTCGCCGGCCTGGCGGTATCGATCGGCGCGCACGCCGAGGTTGGCACCGTGAATGTGCGGATGCCCCTCCGAAAGCCGGTGCTGCGCGGCCCACCGGTCCCGGGCCGCCTCCGGCAGGCAGTCGTCGGGCTCCACCGTTCCGAGCACGAGGTCCACGTCGTTGCGGGCGAACGCCAGCTGGGCCGTCAGCCAGTTGGGCGGCACCGCTGAGTCGGCATCCGTCGTCGCTATCCAGGTGTTGCCGGTGAAGTGAGCGGGCGTCGGCAGAAGATGCCGCACCCCGGCCCGGCGGGCGGCGCCGACGATCCCGCGGTCGGTGTGGAGGCGGGCGAAGTCGGGCCAGCCCGCGGCGACCCTGGCGGTCTGGTCAGTGCAGCGATCCAGCACGATGACGACGGACACCATCGGTGGGGTCAGATCACGCACGGCGTGCACCTCGGCGATCGCCGCGGTCATCGCGTCGAGGCAGCGCGGCAGGAGCTCCTCCTCGTTCCGGGCGGGAATCACGACGACCAGCTCGTCGATCAGGCCCCGGCCGGTCATGGCGCCAGTCCTTCCCGCTGGGCGACGGAGCGCGCCGGCGCAGGTTCGAACACCTCGAGCAGGAAGTCCCGTTCCCGGTGCGCCACGGTGCGTTCCAGCCCCTCCAGCCGGCCCAGTTCCTCGTGCACCCGGTCGCCGGTCAGCGGATATTCCCCCACCGGATGCCGCCAGTGGCAGGCGAGGAGCACGCCGTCGGGCGCGAGTCCGGCGCGGCACCGCTCGAGCAGGTCCCGCAGCTCGGCCGGTGAGAAGTAGTAACCGACCTCGGACAGCACGATCAGGTCGAAGCTCCCCTCCGGCCACTCGCCCGGGAGCGTGCGCCTCGTGAACGTGACGCCGGGGCGACCGGCAAGCCGGGCGCGGGCGGTCCGGAGCGGTTGTTCGGCGATGTCCACGGCGTCCACGGTGGTGCAGCGGTCGGCGAGCTCGGCGGTGAGAACTCCGATCGAGCAGCCCAGTTCGAGCGCCGCGGTGAAGCGTTCGCGGGGCAGCGCCGCCAGGGTGAGTGCCCGCTTGCGCTTCTCGTACCACCGCGTTTCGAAGCCCCACGGGTCGGTTTCGCCGGCATAGAACTCGTCGAAGAACGGTTCGGCCAGGCTCTCGGCCGGCCGCGCCTCGGGCTCCGTGGACTCGGGCTCCGTGGACTCGGGCTCCGTGGACTCGGGCTCCGTGGACTCGATGAACGTCTCGTAGCCCCTGCTGAAGTGCTGGCCGAAGGCCGGCTGGATGATCGCCTCGTCGCCGGCCCGCTCCGACAGGGGTTCCACCTGGCTGCGGTGCAGCTGCATGGCCCGGGACTTCCGCTCCCGATCTTGCGGCTCCAGCTCGAGGGTGCGGAGCGCCGTCACCGGCCACACCGGGTCGCCGGGCGTGGACCAGTGCCACGCCCAGATCGGGTACTCGAACACTCGTGCGGGAGCACCCAGGGCGGCAGCGAGGCGGTTTGCGGCATGGGCGGCCGCGCCGGCGGCGGCGTGATCCGGATGCCCGTCCGCCTGCCACGGGGCCACGATCCAGGCGCCGGGTCCTCCCGGTCCGAGTTCCGCCGCCACCGCGCGCGCCGCCTCCTCGCCGTGCTCGGCGAGAGCGCCGTCGGGCAGGTCGAGCAGGCACAGGCGGGCCCCGGGGGCGAGCGCCGCCACCGCGGACGCGACCTCGCGTCGGCGCAGGGCGGAGAGGCGTTTCCTGGAGTGGGTCGTCGAGCCGGGATGGGAGGCCTCCCCGTTGCTGAGCACGACCACGGTGACCGGCACTCCGGCCCGTGCGGCCCGCGCGATCAGGCCGCCCGCACCGAGGGTCTCGTCATCGGGGTGCGCGGCCACGACCACGAGCCTCTGGAGGTCGTCTATCGGGAGGTCCTCGGCCGAAGCACCGCGGCCCGCAGCCCAGACGGCCTCGGCGGTGCCGACATCCTGATGGCCAAAGGTCACCATGGCGCAGGGGCGTTCGTCAGGAGCATCCGTCCGAGCGCAGCGTCGTCACGTTCGGCGTGGTGCTGGCGAACGTACAGCTGCAGGTCGGCGACGCGCTGCGCGTGCCGGGCGTCGAGGGCGAGGGGCGCCGGCCCGAGCGCGTGGCCCGTGCGGGCGATCACCTCGTCGACCGTGCGGGCCACGAGGCCGCGCACCCGGGCGGCGAGGATGGCGCCGTCCACGCCGGCGGCCGTTCCGGCGTCGATCGCTGTCGCCGCGGCGGCCAGCGAGCCGCCGGCGGCACTCAGGAGCACATCGAGCGCGCCCAGGTGCGCAAGCGCGATCTGGTCGGGTTCGCGTTCGCGGGCCGCCGCGAAGACACGGCGCGCGACCCCGACCGCGCCGCCCCACCAGCAGGCCGCGACCCCGATTCCGCCCCAGGCGAATCCGAGCCGGCGCAGGTACCACTCGTCGTCCCCGACCGGGACGGCCGGCAGATCCCGGAAATCGACCGGGCCGCTCGGCACGGCCGGGAGCCCGCGGGCCACCCAGGTGCCCTCGTGCACGACGACCCCAGGGTGGGCGAGGTCGACCGCGAACAGCCGCCGGCTCGTCTCGGAGGTGTGAGCCGTCACCAGCGCGTGGCTGAGCGACCCGGCGAGGGAGCACCACGGTTTCGTGCCGTCGATCAGCCAGCGGCCGCCGTCGGCCTGGCGAGCCGTGAGCCGGGCTCCGCGGGCCTCGGCGGCGAAGACTCCCCAGGTGCCCCCTCCCGCCGGCGCCCCCGGGAGGCCGGCGGGGTCGACGCCCGCCTGGCCCAGGATGGACAGCGCGTCCAGGTGCGCCTCGGCCACCCGAGCCGCCGTGAGGTCCGCGGCCGCGAGGGTGGCGAGGGCTTCGAAGAGCTGCCGCGTGTTGCCGTCACCCGGGCCGGCAACGGATGCGCCCAGGCGCCGAGCGAGGGCCAGCGCCCGCCCGGCGTCACCCTCTACGGAGGAGGCGGCCGCGGCCAGCTCTCCCAGGCGTGCGTGCTCCGTGCTGTCTCGGCGCTTCGTGCGGTCTCCCGACCCGGATCGGTCTCCCGTCCCGGTCAGCCACACCGGCGCGCGGTCCTGCTCGTCAGTCATCCCTGCCCTCTGTCAGTTTCGGCCTCGGGCTTCCGGTGTGCGCCCGCTCAGGCCTTGCCGGCCGGCCGGGTTGGGGCCTTCGCGGTGGACTTCCGCGGCGAACGGTTCTCGGCGCTGACCATCCAGGCGTACTGCTCGAGCTTCTCGATGATGCCGTGCAGGATGTCGGCGCTGGTGGGGTCTTCCTCGTCGATCGCGTCGTGCACGGCACGGATGTTACCAACCGTCGCGTCCAGGCGCTCGGTGATCAGGCCGACGGCGTCGGCCGTGTCGACTTCGCCGGCGGGGAACTTCGGCAGGTGTGTGTCTTTTGTGACCGTCTCGCTGCGTCCGTCGGGCAGGGCGTCGAGGGCGCGCATCCGCTCGGCCAGCTCGTCGGAGAAGATCCGCGCGTCGGCGATGATCTCATCGAGCTGCAGGTGCAGGTCACGGAAGTTCTTTCCCACGATGCTCCAGTGGGCCTGCTTGCCCTGGACGTGCAGTTCGATCAGATCGACCAGGACGGATTGCATGTTGGAACCGAGTTCTGCGGATGCCTTCATTGGTGGTGCCCCTCTCGCTCGTTGGAACGGGGTAGACCGTACGCCGGCCATTGCCCCCGCCTGCTGTTCTGAGAAAAACCATAGCAGGGGGCAATGCTCGCTCGCCTAGACGGTTGGCACGGCCGGGGCGCCGGCAACGCGGCGGGCCAGGCGCTCGGCCCGGCGCTCGCGTCGACCCTCGACGACGTAGTACAACACCGGCAGAACCACGAGGGTGAGCAGCGTCGACGAGACGAGTCCGCCGATCACGACGACCGCGAGAGGCTGCGAAATGAAGCCGCCTTGCCCCGTGAGTCCGGCCGCCATCGGCAGCAGCGCGAAGATCGTGGCGAGCGCCGTCATCAGGATCGGGCGAAGACGCCGTGAGGCGCCGTAGATGAGCGCCTCGCGCACCGAGAGCCCCCTCCGGCGGTACTGGTTCACGAGGTCGATCAGCACGATCGCGTTCGTCACCACGATTCCGATCAACATCAGCACGCCGATCAGCGACGGAACGCCGAGCGGGATGCCGGTGATGACCTGCAGGGCGATCGCCCCGGTCGCCGCGAACGGCACCGAGACGAGCAGCAGCAGCGGCTGCAACAGCGACCGGAAGGTGGCCACCATGACGACGTAGACGATCAGGATGGCCGCGAGCATGGCCAGGCCCAGCTGCTGGAAGGCCTCGGTCTGGTCGGCGGTCACGCCGCCGAGCGTCGCGGTGGCGCCGGTCGGCAGCTCGGTATCCTCGAGCACGGTGGCCATCCGGGCGTTGGCCGTGCCGAGGTCGTCGCTGTCCGGCGTGGCCGAAACCGTCGCCGTGCGGAGGCCCTTCGTGGTTGTGATCGTCGACGGCCCGTCGACCTGTTCGACGGTCGCGAGCGTGTCGAGCGCCACCGGGCCGAACGCCGTGGGGACTGGCAGGGCGGCGAGCTCGGCCGTAGTCGCGGGCGAGTCCGCCGCCTGGAGGTAGACCGACAGGTTCGATTCGTCGATCACGATCGACCCGATCACGCTCGGCTGCATCGCCTGCGAGACGAGGGTGCCGAGGGCGAGCTCGCTCAGCCCCGCGCGGGCGGCGGCATCCCGGTCCACCGTGACGGCGATGTACGGGCGCGAGGCGGCAAGGTTGCTGGTGCTCTGCTTGATCGCGTCGAGGTCCTGCACTCCGGCCAGGATCGCATCCGTCGCCGTCTGCAGGTCCGCGCCGGTGGCGGCCGTGACCTGCACCTCGATGTCGGATGATCCGCCGAAGCCGCCCGCGGACGCCACCGAGATCTCGCCGATGTCGTCGAGCTTCGCCAGCTCCTGCCGGACCTCGTCCTGCACCTCGTCGGGGTCGGCCGTGTCATCGGTCGTGATCGAGTAGGTCACCGCGTTCGAGGTGGAGCCGCCGCGGAAGGCCGCCTCGGCACTGCTGCCGCCGATCGAGAGCTGCACGATCTCAATGCCCTCGACCTCCTGGAGCGTGCCTTCGACGACGGCGGCGGCCTCGTCCTGCGCGGCAAGGCTCGTGCCGACGGGCAGGGTCTGGATGACCCGGAAGGTGGTCTGCCCGGTCGAGCCGAGGAAGTTCACCTTCATCAGCGGGAGCAGGGCGACCGTGCCGCCGAGCACGAGCACCGCGAGGAGGAGGGTGGCGACGGCATGCTTGAGGGTCCAGCGGATGACCGGCAGGTAGCTCTTCTGCAGTCGGCTCGGGTGCTCGAGCGACTCGATGGCCGTGGCTGCGGCCTCGGCCCTGGTCGCCGTCGCTGTCGCGGTGATCGAGCTTGGAGCGGTGATCGAGCTTGGCGCGATCCCGGTCTCGACGGGCTCTACCACCGTCTGCTCGACCTCCGGCGCCGCCGCGGCCGCCGGCTTGGGCGGCTTGAGGAACCAGAACGCAAGCACCGGCACGATCGTCAGTGACACGAGCAGCGAGGCGAGCAGGGCGAGGGACACCGTGAGGGCGAACGGCCGGAACAGCTCCCCGGTCGAGCCGCCGACGAACGCGATCGGCAGGAAAACCGTGACCGTAGTTACGGTCGACGCGGTGATGGCGCCCGCGACCTCCTTCACCGCCCGCACGATTGTCGCCGCGCGATCCGGGCCCGCGACGAGGTTGCGCATGATGTTCTCGATCACGACGATCGAGTCGTCGACCACGCGACCGATGGCGATCGTGAGCGCGCCGAGCGTGAGGATGTTGAGCGAGTAGCCCACCGCCTGCAGCCCGATGAAGGTGATGAGCACCGAGGTCGGGATGGAGATCGCCGTGACCAGGGTGGCCCGCACCGAGAGCAGGAAGACCAGGATCACGAGCACGGCGAAGAGGAGGCCGAGCATTCCCTCCTGGGTCAGCGAGTCGATCGACTCCTGGATGAACGGGGCCTGGTCGAACACGACCGTGAAGGTTGTGCCGGCGACGGCCGCCTCCAGGGTGGGGAGCAGGGCGCGCACGGCCTCCGAAACTTCGACGGTGTTCGCGGCCGGCACCTTGGTCACCGAGATCGTCAGCGCCGGTTCGCCGTTCACCCGGGAGATGCTCGTCTCCGGGTTCGCGGCCAGCTCGACCGTGGCCACGTCGCCGATCGTCCTGCGTAAGGCGTCGCCCTTCAGGCCGGACAGGATCGGCAGCGCCGCAATGTCTTCGGCGGAGCCGAGTTTCGTGCCGGTCTGCACGGAGAGGGTCTTGTCGCCCTCGGTGATCGCTCCGGCAGGCAGGAGCGATCCGTTCTGGGCGAGTGCCTGCGTGATCGCCTGGCTGGTGAGTCCCCGGGCGGCGAGGGCCGCGTCATCCGGCGTGATGTTCACGCGCTGGCCGACGTCGCCCACCAGCGCCGCGTCGCGCACGCCCTCCACGTCGCGGATGTCGCCCAGCACGCTGCGCCGGAGATCGTCGGCCAGCGTCTCGGCATCGCCGCCCGAAACGGCCACGGACAGGACCGGGAAGTCGTCGATGCTGCCGCTGAGCACCTGCGGGTCGATGTTCTCCGGGAGGGTGGACTTGATCCGGTTGATGGCCTGGCTGATCTTCGATTCGGCCTTGACCAGGTCGGTGCCGTAGGTGAAGGTCGCGCTGATCAGGGACGAGTTCGTGCTGCTCGTCGTCGAGGTGGATTCGAGACCGGCAATGCCCTGGATGGCGGTCTCGATCGGTGTCGACACGTCGTCGTTGACGACCTCGGGCGAGGCGCCGGGGTAGCTCGTCGTGATGAGCAGCTGCGGAAGCTGCAGGGACGGGATCAGCTCCTGCTTGAGGCTGGTCAGGGCGAGGCTGCCGAAAACAGCAGCGACGATCGTGATCAGCGCAATGAGCGCCCGATTTTTCATACTCAATACGGCGAGAATGTGCACCCGCCCAGTATCTCATTGCAGTCCGTGCAGAATCTCGAATCCCGCGTCCTCTCCCGCGCCGGCGGGCTGTTGCGGCCGGTCGCGCGGGCGTAGTGTCGACCGAACAAGCCCGCATCTACGAGGAGGAACCATGACTGTCGCCCGCGTGACCACCCTGAGTGTCCGGTCTGACACGTCGTTCGAGGACGCCGTTTCGGAGGGGATCTCCCGCGCCCACAAGACCCTGCGCGGCATCTCCGGCGCCTGGGTCAAGGAGCAGAAGGTCGTCGTCGAGGGCGGCGCGATCACGGCGTGGGACGTCGTGATCGAAGTGACGTTCGTGCTGGACGACTAGCCGGGCCGGCCCCTGAGGGGTCGCAAATCGACCTTCAACCGGCCAGGGAAGGTCGATTTGCGACCCCTCAGGGCGGGCGCGGCCGAAACGCTAGACGACGTCGGCGAGGTAGCCGGTGTCGGCCATCGGATGCCGCAGCAGCGAATCCCAGGCGAGCCCGAGCGCGTCGATGGCGCGGTCCATCTCCTCGGGGCTGTAGCAGAACGGGAGCCGCAGGAACCGCTCGAAGGCTCCGTCGATGCCGAACTGCGGACCGGCGGGCACGAGGAGGCCGTAGGTGCGCGCGGCGAGCGCGAGCCGGGAGCTGACCGGGATGCCGAGGTTCACCCACGCGGTGATCCCGCCGTCGACGTGCGGTACGTGCCAGTCCGGGAACCGGTCGGCCACCAGCCCCTCCAGGTGGTCCCTGCCGCTCTGGAGTTCGTCGGACCGCAAGGCGAGGATGGCGGGCAGGTCGGACAGGATGCGCGCCACGATGAGCTGCTCGAGAATCGGGGTGCCGAGGTCGTTCGCGGCCCGGGCCGAGACGAGTTTGCGGATGAGAGAGCGGTCCGCGCGGATCCAGCCGATCCGCAGGCCACCCCAGACGGTCTTGCCGACCGAGCCGATCGACACGGCGGTCCCCGACCGCACGGACTCGGCGTAGGCGGCGAACGGCAGGAAATCGCCCACCCGGTCGATGTCGAGTTCGGCGATCGTCTCGTCGGCGATGAGCACGGTACCCGCCCGAGCAGCGGCGGCGAGCACCCGCTCCCGCTGGTCGACGGGCATGCTCCGCCCGGTCGGGTTGTGGAAGTCGGGCATCAGGTAGCCGAGCACGGGGTTGCTGCGCTGCAGGGTCTGCAGGAGCGCCGTTTCGTCCCAGCCGCCGGCCGCGGCATCCTCGCCCGGCCCGGCTGCCGAGACGCCGACCGGCACCAGGCGCGCCCCCGCCCCTCGCAGCGCCTCGTAGGCGTGCGGGTAGCTCGGCATCTCGATCAGCGCGCGATCGCCCCGGCCGATCAACACGCGGGCGAGCAGGGCGATCGCGTGCTGCGCGCCCAGGGTGACCATGATCTGCTCGGGGTCGGTCGGCAGCCCGCGGGCCGCATAGCGGTCGGCGATCGCGGCGCGCAGCTCGGGGATCCCCACCGGGTCGAAGCCCGAGTCACCGAGGTGGCCCGCCAGCTCGGGGGCGGCGAGCGCGGCGATGTCCGCGAGGCCGGGCAGGGCCGGCATCGTGGCCTTGCTGAAGTCGAGGATGCCGCCCAGGGGGTCGTCCGCCCGCGCCCGCGCCGCGCCGGGCAGCCGCACCCTGCTGCCCGAGCCGCGCACGCTGACCAGGGCGCCGGCGTCGCGCAGCTCCCGGTATGCGGCGGTCACGGTCGTACGGCTGAGCCCGAGTCGTGCGCTGAGGTCGCGCTCGGCGGGCAGGCGGGTGTCGGTCGGGATGCGCCCGTCGAGGGTGAGCAGGCGGATGCGGTCGGCCAGGGCGAGATAGGCGCTCGCCCCGCTGCGCCACTCGCCGAGGAGCGCCTCGAGCGACCGGGCACTCACCTGGTTCACCGCCATGGGGCCACTGTAGTGAGATTGGCTACTTGATAACAGACCAATAGTGCAATTGGATTGGTTTTCATGACCCGGCGCATCGCTCAACTCCTTATTGGCCTTTTCCTCTACGGAATCGGTATTGCGCTCATCGTGCGCGGGGCGATCGGCGTCGCCCCGTGGGACGTGCTCACCCAGGGCATCGACCGGCACACCCACCTCGGCTTTGGTCTGATCACGATCCTCACCAGCGGCATCGTGCTGCTGTTCTGGATCCCGCTTCGGCAGAAGCCGGGCATCGGCACCGTGCTGAACGCTCTCCTGGTCGGCCCCGCCGCGGATCTCGGCCTCCGGCTGATCCCCGAGGGCCTGGACCTCTGGGCCCGGATCCTGCTCTTCGCGGCCGGCCTGCTCGTGCTCGCCGCGGCGACCGGGCTCTACATCGGCGCGCACTTCGGCCCCGGCCCGCGCGACGGCCTGATGACCGGCCTGCACAAGCGCACCGGCTGGAAGATCTGGATCGGGCGCACCGGGGTCGAGGTGGTCGTGCTCGGGATCGGCTGGGCGCTCGGCGGGAACGTGGGCATCGGCACCGTGCTCTTCGCCGTGCTGATCGGGCCGCTCTGCCACTGGACGATCCCGTTCTTCGCGATCAGGCGCCCGGCGGAGGCCGCCCTGCCGACCTCGCCGGTTCCGGTGGCCGTGCCCGCCCGGTGATCGAGCCCGCCGGCGATTTGCCCCAGATTGTTGAACAATCACCGGAAATGGTGCATCCTTAGGAAGACTTCTTGAGGAAGGCGGATGACGGTGTCCACCATTGATTTGAACAGCGACGTCGGAGAATCCTTCGGCAACTGGACCTTCGGCGATGACGAGGCGATCATCGCCTCGGTGTCCAGCGTCAACGTCGCCTGCGCCTTCCACGCCGGGGATCCGAGCACAATCCGCGCCACCTGCGCGGCCGCCGCCCTGGCCGGCGTCACGGTCGGCGCGCATCCGGGCTACCGCGACCTGGCCGGTTTCGGCCGCCGGTTCATCGACATGGCCCCCGACCACCTCACCGACGAAATCATCTACCAGATCGGCGCCCTCGAATCGCTGGCCCGGGTCGCCGGAACCACGGTCAGCTACGTCAAGCCGCACGGCGCCCTCTACAACACGATCGTGCACCACCCCGAGCAGGCCAGGGCCGTCGTGGATGCCATCGTGTCGGTCGATCCGAGCCTGCCGGTGATGGTGCTCCCGAACTCCGAGATCGAGCGTGCGGCCCGGGCCGCCGGGCTCCGCACCGTCTCCGAGGCGTTCGCCGACCGCGCCTACAACGCCGACGGGACCCTCGTCGCCCGGACCCGGCCGGGGGCGGTGCTGCGCGACATCGGCGAGGTCACCGACCACGTGCTCCGCCTGGCCGTCGACCGCCAGATCCGCGCCATCGACGGCACGATCATCGACGTCCGGGCCGAGAGCATCTGCCTGCACGGCGACACCCCCGGCGCCGTCGCGATGGCCGCCGCCGTCCGCGCCGCCCTGCTGGGCTCCGGCATCGAAATCCAAAGTTTCGTCTGACATGGCCGGGCAGATCCGCGGTATCCGCCCCGTCGGCGACCGCGCGGTGTTGGTCGAACTGGACAGCCTCGCCCAGGTCCTCAGCCTGCAGGCCCAGCTGCAGGAGCACCCGCTCGACGGGCAGCTGGACGTGATCGCCGCCGCCGAGACCGTACTCGTCTCGGCCGTCTCCCCTGCCGCGGCCCGCGGTTTCGCCGCCCGGCTGCGCCTGCTGGACGTCGACACGGTCACGGCTGCCGACGCCACGCTCGTGATCATCGACACCGTCTACGACGGTGAGGACCTCGCCCGAGTTGCCGAGCTCACCGGGCTCGGCGTCGACGGCGTGATCGCCGCCCATTCGGAGCAAACCTGGACCGCTGCCTTCGGCGGATTCGCTCCAGGCTTCGCCTACCTCGCCGGCGAGACGACGTCGCTCACGGTTCCCCGGCGAGCCACGCCGCGAAGCGCGGTTCCCGCCGGATCCGTGGCCCTTGCCGACACCTACTCCGCCGTCTACCCGCGGGCATCCCCGGGCGGGTGGCAGCTGATCGGCCGCACGACCGCGCCGATGTGGGACCTGGGCCGCGAACAGCCCGCCCTGGTGCGGCCGGGAAACCGGGTGCAATTCCGGCCCGTGCGTGAGCTCGTGCTGGCGGCGGGCGGCCTCGCCTCAGACCTCGCCTCCGGCCTCGCAGCGGCGCGCGTGATCGACGGCGCCGAGCCGCCGGCGGACGGCGTCATCGTGCGTTCCCCCGGCCTGCAGACCACCGTGCAGGACCTCGGCCGCGAGGGCCAGGCCGCGCTCGGCGTAGCCGGCAGCGGCGCCCTCGACCGAGGTGCGCTGCGGAGGGCCAACCGGCTCGCGGGCAATCCCGTCGACGCCGCCGGGCTCGAGAACGCCCTCGGCGGGCTCGCGCTCGAGGCCGTCACCGACCAGGTCCTGGCCGTGACCGGCGCGCGCGTCCCGCTCGCCATCGACGGTCCGACGGGCGCACGGGCGGTCCCCACCGGGACCCCGTTCGCGCTGCTGGCCGGCGAAACCCTCACAGTCGGGCCCCCCGTGGCCGGGGTGCGAAGCTACCTCGCCTTCCGCGGTGGGCTCGACGTTCTCCCCGTGCTCGGCAGCCGCTCCACCGACACCCTCTCCGGGATCGGACCGCAGCCGCTCGGTTCCGGCACCCGGCTCCGCGTGCTGGCCGCACCGCCCTCGAGCGTCGTCGGCGCCCCAGGCATCGAATCCGAACCGCCGGCCGAGCTGACGGAGCTGCGTTTCGTGCCTGGACCGCGTTCCGACTGGTTCGATCCGGAAACGATCGAACGCTTCGCCGGAGCCACCTGGACCGTCACGGCCCGATCCAACCGGATCGGACTGCGGCTGGACGGCGAACCGCTGGAGAGGTCGCGGCCGGGCGAGTTGCCCAGCGAGGGCACCGTCACCGGCGCCATCCAGCTGCCGTCGTCCGGACTGCCCGTGCTGTTCCTCGCCGACCACCCGGCCACCGGCGGCTACCCCGTGATCGGCGTCGTGCTTCCGGCCGACCTCGACCGGGCCGCCCAGCTCCCCACCGGCGCACGGATCCGGTTCACGCCGGCTCCCGGGGCCGACCCGCTCCTTCCCGTTCCCGCGGAGACGCCCGCGCGCCAGACCACAACCGACAGGTGACACCCATGCAGAAAGTCCTGATCGCCAACCGCGGCGAAATCGCCGTCCGCGTCATCCGCGGCTGCGACGACGCCGGCCTCGAGTCCGTCGCCGTCTACGCGGATGCGGACGCCGACGCACTGCACGTGGGCCTCGCCACCGAGGCGTACTCCCTGGACGGGAATAGCCCGGCCGAGACCTACCTCGACCAGGCCAGGCTGCTCGAGATCGCCCGCCGTTCCGGCGCGGACGCCGTGCACCCCGGCTACGGCTTCCTCTCCGAGAACGCCGACTTCGCGCAGGCCGTGCTGGACGCCGGGCTGACCTGGATCGGGCCCAGCCCCGAGGCGATCCGCACCCTGGGCAACAAGGTGTCCGCCCGCGAGATCGCCATCCGGGTCGGCGCGCCCCTCGTCGCCGGCTCGGAAGGCACGGTCGAAACCGGCGCCGAGGTGCGGGCCTTCGCGGTGGAGCACGGCCTCCCGGTGGCCATCAAGGCGGCCTTCGGCGGAGGCGGGCGCGGGCTCAAGGTGGTCTGGGAGCTGGATGCCATCGAGGAGGCCTTCGACTCGGCCGTGCGGGAGTCCCAGGCCGCGTTCGGCCGCGGCGAGTGCTTCGTGGAGCGCTTCCTCAGCCGGCCCCGGCACGTCGAGGCGCAGATCCTCGCGGACGGACGCGGCAACGTGATCGTCGTCGGCACCCGCGACTGCTCGCTGCAGCGCCGCAACCAGAAGCTGGTCGAGGAGGCGCCCGCGCCGTTCCTCACCCCGGCCCAGCGCGAGCAGATCCACTCCTCGGCCAAGGCGATCTGCCGCGAGGCCGGCTACGCGGGCGCCGGCACGGTCGAGTATCTGCTCGCCGAAGACGGGACGGTCTCGTTCCTGGAGGTGAACACCCGGCTCCAGGTGGAGCATCCGGTCACCGAGGAGACCTCGGGGATCGACCTCGTGCTGGCGCAGCTGGCCATCGCCGCCGGCGGGGACCTGCCCGTCGATGACGACCCCGAGCCGCGCGGGCACTCGATCGAGTTCCGGATCAATGCGGAGGACGTCGGGCGCGGATTCCTGCCCTCCCCCGGCACCGTCACGGGGTTCACCCCGCCGACCGGGCCCGGCATCCGGGTCGATACCGGCGTGCGCGCGGGCGACGCCGTTTCCCCCCAGTTCGACTCGCTGCTCGCCAAGCTCATCGTCACCGGCGCCGACCGGCAGCAGGCCCTGCGCCGGGCCCGCCGGGCGCTGGCCGAGTTCGAGATCGCCGGGCTGCCCACCGTGCTGCCCTTCCACCGCGCGGTGGTGCAGACGCCCGCGTTCTCCTCGCCCGACCGCCTCGGCGTGCACACGGGCTGGATCGAATCCGAATTCGCCGAGCAGCTCGCGGGCGACCCCCGGTTCGCCCCGGCGGAGCCCGAGGCCGTCCGCCGCACGATCACGATCGAACTCGACGGGCGACGGATGGCGCTGGGCCTGCCGGCCGGGCTCCTCGGTTCCCTGGAAAGCGGCGGCCTGGCCCGCTCCGGGGCCGCCGTCGCCGGACCTGGCACCGGCGCCGCGGCATCCGACGGCGTCGGCAACCTCGTCGACTCGGCCACCCTGCGCTCCACGATGGGCGGTTCGGTCGTGAAGTGGCTGGTCGCTGCCGGAACCGAGGTCGCGGAGGGAGATCCGGTGCTCGTCGTGGAGGCCATGAAGATGGAGACCACCGTCGCCGCCCACCGGAGCGGGACCCTTGCCGCGCACCTCGTCGGACCGGGCGACATCGTGACGCTCGACACCGCCGTCGCGTCCATCCGCGCGTGAGCCGCCGGGCAGCCGACCCCCGATAGCGTGGGCATATGACTCTCGAGGACATCCTGGCCGAACTGCGCCTGCACCGCGAAGGGGCCAGGCACGCGGAGACCGGGATGTGGGTGGCGTCGGTGCTGCGGGAACGGATCGCGGCCGGGCAGCTCGCCCCCGGATCGAAGCTCTCCGAGGAGGCGCTCGGCGAGGCGCTCGGCGTCTCCCGCAATACACTGCGCGAGGCCTTCTCCGCCCTCGCCGCCGAACACGTCGTCACCAGGATCCCCAACCGGGGCGTGTACGTCGCCCGGCCGTCGGCGGACGACATCCGCGAGATCTACCGGGTGCGCCGCTACCTGGAGCCGGCAGCGTTGCTCTGGTCGCCGGCGACCGACTTCACGACGCTGCGGGCGGCGGTCGAGCGCGCCAGGGCCGCGCGCGATTCCGGCTCGGCGGCTGGCATGGCCGACGCGAACCAGGCCTTCCACGCCGCGATTGTGGCGCTCGGCGGCAGCGACCGGCTCGACCTCCTGATGACGCAGGTTCTCGCCGAGATGCGGCTCGTCTTCCACTCCATGGTCGCCGACACCGCCTTCCACGCGCCGTACGTGGAGGACAACGTCCGGATCGTGGAGCTCCTCGAGGCCGGTGAACGCGCCGAGGCCGCCGCGCTTCTCACCGGCTACCTGGGCCGCGCCCAGGATCAGCTGCTGGCCGCGATCGCCGAGGAATCGAGCGTCCGGCGGAGCTGACTGCCGCGCCGAGCCGGCGGCTGTTGATTACCGGTGCGCGCCGGATCGGCATAGTAGCGTGGCATCCATGATGAACCTGATCGTGTTCCTGCTCGTTGTCTGGCTTGTGTTATCGGTGCTCGGTTTCGTGATCGAGGGCCTGTTCTGGCTCGCCGTCATCGGAATCGTCCTGTTCCTGGCGACCGCCGCGTACGGCTGGGTGAAGCGCAAGACGGCGAAATAGCGGCGCGCGGCGCCGTACACCGTCTACGGGACGAGGTAGTCCGAGTCTCGGGCATCGGTGATCAGCATGAAGCCGGGCGCGTGGCCGATCGCCAGCGACGGCCTGGACTCCATCACAGCGGCCTGCGGGGTGACCCCGCACGCCCAGAAGACCGGGACCTCGCCGCGCTGGATCTCGACGGCGTCACCGAAGTCCGGCGCTGCCAGGTCGGCGATACCGAGCACCGTCGGGTCCCCCGCGTGCACGGGCGCCCCGTGCACGGCCGGGTAGCGGGCGGTGATCCGCACGGCGTCCTCCACCTGCGCGGCCGGGATCGGCCGCATCGAGACGACCATCGGCCCGGACAGGGCGCCGGCGGATGCCGAGCGCACGGTGGTGCGGTACATCGGCACGTTGACGCCCTGCTCGATGTGGGCGATCGGGATGCCGGCATCCTGCAGCGCCGCCTCGAAGGTGAAGCTGCAGCCGATGATGAAGGTCACGAGGTCGTCCTGCCACCAGTCGGTGATGTCTCCGGGTTCGGCCACGAGCACGCCGTCCTCGTAGACGGTGTACCGGGGCAGGTCGGTGCGGATGTCGCCGCCGGGCAGCAGCGGACCGCTCGTCTCACCGGCGCCCTGCACACCGAGGATGGGGCAGGACTTCGGGTTGCGCTGCGCGAACAGAAGCACGTCGAAGGCCTGGGCCCGCGGGACGATGATCAGGTTCGCCTGGGTGAACCCCCGCGACCAGCCGGCCGTGGGCGAGGCGAGGCCGCCCCGGAACAGGGCGCGGGCCTCCGCCGGGGTGAGCGAGGCCGGGTCGCCCGGGAGTGAGGCCGTGCCGCCCGGGACCGCGGCCGTGCCGGGCCGCCTGCGCGGAGGCATCCGGTGTCGCCTAGACCCACAGCAGCGCGAGGCCGCTGAGTGACTTGTAGCCGAGGAAGAGCGTGAGCAACCAGGCTGCGAGGCCGATGAAGAGCAACACCTTGGGGTAGACGTACCCGCCGAGCAGGTCGCGGCGGCGCCAGGCCACCCAGAGGATGACGGCGAAGCCGACCGGGAGGATCAGCCCGTTGATCGCGCCGGCCATGATCAGCAGGGTGGCCGGGGCCTGGCCGAGCAGGGTGAACACGACTGTCGAGACCGCGATGAAGACGACCGTGGCGATGCTGCGGGTGCGCGGCCTGGTTTTCGCGGTCGTCACGAAGGAAATCGAGGTGTACGCGGCCCCGATGACGGAGGTGATCGATGCCGCCCAGAGCACGATTCCGAACAGCTTGAGGCCGACCTCGCCGGCGGCCGCCTGGAAGGCCTCGGCCGGCATGTTGTCGCCGGTCAGGGCGACTCCGCCGGCAACCACGCCGAGGATGGCCAGGAACAGAAGCACGCGGATCACGCCGGTGATGATGATGCCGAGCACCGAGCTGCGGGTGATCTCCCGAACGTTCTCACGTCCGGAGACGCCGGCGTCGATCATCCGGTGCGCGCCGGCGTAGGTGATGTAGCCGCCGATGGTGCCGCCGATCAGGGTGGTGATGATCAGGAAGTCGACGTTGTCGGGGATGACGGCGTTCTTGAGCGCGAGTCCGAGCGGCGGCTGCGAGACGATCGCGACGTAGGCGATCAGCAGGATCATCACGGCGCCGAGGATGACGACGATCTTGTCGAGCGCGAGCCCGGCCCGCTTGCTCAGGAAGATGGCGATGGCGATGACGGCGGAGATGATGCCGCCGATCTTCGCGTCGACGCCGAAGAGCACGTTGGTGGCCAGGCCGGTGCCGGCGATGTTGCCGATGTTGAAGACGAGTCCGCCGAGGAAGATCAGTGCGGCGAGGAACCAGCCGGCGCCGGGGAGCACGGTGTTGGCGAGCTCCTGGGCGCGCTTGCCGCTCACGCCGATGACTCGCCAGACGTTCAGCTGCACGGCGATGTCGACGAGGATCGAGACCAGGATCGCGAAGGCGAAGGCCGCACCGAGTTGCACCGTGAAGGTGGTGGTCTGGATGATGAAGCCGGGGCCGACGGCGCTCGTGGCCATCAGGAACATCGCGCCGAGCAGGGCGCTCCTGTGCTTGTTCTTCGGACGCGTCTTCTTCGGACGCTGAAGCTTTGGTACGGCGGTCGTGGCCATGGGTGCGCTCACTTCATTGTGGGGAAATGCGTCAGCACCGGAGGTCACTGATTTCGTGAAAGCCTACGATTGTTCAACAATCACCGCAACCTCAGCGCCAAAGTCGCTGATCAGCCGGGGCGGAACGTGGCGGACTGGAGGTGCCTGCCGGCACAGGCCGTCCTCGGGATTGACCAGTCCACGTCCCCGGCTCAGCCGCAGAAGTCGGCGATCGTGCCGGTGAGGATCTCGGTGAGCCGATGCACCGACGCCACCTCCGCCCATTCCTTGTCGGCGTGCGCGCCGCCGCCGCGAACCCCGAGCAGCAGGCACGGGATGCCCGCCTCGTGGATGAGGCCAGCGTCGGTCCAGAAGGGCTCGCCACGGCGGGCGGGCGGGACGCCCAGCACGCGCTCGGCCTGGCCGCTGAGCGCACGTACGATCGGCCAGTCCGGGTCGGCCTCGAATGCACCGCGCGCCACGAGCCGGGTGAGGCGGAAGGAGAATTCGGGCGTGGCTGCGGCCAACCGCTCGAGCAGCAGGGCCAGCTCGGCCTCCACAGCATCCGGAGCCTCTCCGGGCAGGGTGCGCCGCTCGACCGTGAGCGTGCAGGATGGCGCGACCGTCGCGGCGTCCTCCCCGCCCCTGATCATCGACACGCGCACGGTGCCCTGGCCGAGCAGCGGGTGTGCCGGGGCCGATTCGAGGCGGTCCCGCAGTCCGTCGAGGGCCCGGAGCACGAGCCCGGCGTGGGCGATAGCGTCGACGCCCTGCTCCGGCATCGACCCGTGCGCCGCCCGGCCGGTCAGCTCGACCTCGAACCAGGCGAAGCCGCGGTGGGCGACGGTGAGGCAGAGCTCGCTGGGTTCGGTCACGATGGCGGCATCCGCCCGGAAGTGGCGCAGCACCTCCTCGGTGCCGAGGCTGCCGAACTCCTCGTCGGCGACAAGGGTGACGATCACGTCGCCGGCCAGGCCCGCGGCGCATGCGCGCGCCGCGGCCACCAGGATGGCCGCCAGCCCGCCCTTCATGTCGAAGGCGCCGCGGCCGAAGAGCCTCCCGCCCCGCACCTCGCCGTAGAGCGGGTCGCCGTCGTAGCCGGCGACACCGACGGTGTCGAGGTGGCCGTTCAGCATGAGCGAGCGCCCACCCCCGCTTCCGCGCGCGATGCCGACGACGGACGGACGGCCGGGACGGTCCTCGAGCCGGTGCACCTCGAACCCCTGCCGGGCGAACCAGTCGGAGCACCAGGCCGCGATCGCGTGCTCGCCCGCGGCGCCGGGCACGAGGTCGGGGTTGACCGAATCGATCGCGATGAGCTGCTGGGCGACCGCTATGGGGTCAAGGTCACGGGGAAGTTCTCGCTGGGGCACGCGTCGAATCTACCTGCCCGATGGGAGTGAACCGGGCGCACTCGGTAGGGTTTTACCATGGGTGTCGACAAGAGTCCGATTGGCAGCGGGACGGCCACGCGGATGCCGCCGCGCGCGTCGTGGGGGCTGGTGCCGGCCGGCCTGGTGTCGGCATCCGCCGTGCTGCTGTTCGGCCTGCAGTTCCAGCTCGCCGGCTACGTCGTGCTGGGCGCCGCCCTGCTGCTCGCGTTCGTGATCAATCGCGCCCTGTTCAGGGACCTGTTGTTGATCGCGCTCGGCCTGGCCATCGTCAGCACGATCTCGGTCGAGGCTGACATCAGCTACCCGAACATGGCGCTGATGGGCATCGTGCTCGGCCTGGCCGTGCTCGGGCCGTACCTGATCGCGCGTTACGTCTACCGCACGCACGCGATCCGGTTTCCGATCCGGACCGAACAGCGGTGGAGCGTGCTCGAGCGCTGGTACCTGGTGATCGTGGTCATCCTGGGCTGGCTCATCCTGCCGACGTACTTCATCCGCTCGGGCTCCTACGAGAACTGGCCGGCCGTGACCGCGCCCGACGAGATCGGCCGCCTCTTCGTCGGAGTGGGCTTCGTGGGCATCTGGGACGAGTTGTTCTTCATCTGCACGGTGTTCGCTCTGCTCCGGCGGCACTTCCCGGACTGGCAGGCGAACCTGCTGCAGGCGGTGATCTTCACCTCGTTCCTCTGGGAGCTCGGCTACCAAAGCTGGGGACCCCTGATGACGTTCCCGTTCGCCCTGCTGCAGGGCTACATCTTCAAGGTCACCAAGTCCCTGACCTATGTCGTCTGCGTGCATCTCCTCTTCGACCTGGTGGTCTTCCTGGTGATCGTGCACGCCCACACCCGCGAGTGGCTGCCCATTTTCCTCTACTGAACCGCCAGGCCTGCGCCCGGAAATCACCCGTTCTTGCCCGGCGTCCCCTTCACCTCTCGCGGGCCGGGCCAGCTGATGCGTCGGTTCGCGTGGCCTTCTGTCGGAGTTCGGCGCTGATGGCGGTGCCGATTATGGTCTCCGATTCGGTCACGTAGGTGTGGCCGGTCGGGGTTGTCCAGGTGAGGGTGCCGGTTCCGTCGGTGGCCTGGCTGACTTTCCAGCCGGCCTCGTGTTTGAGGGCGTGGCTGGCGGGGCAGAGGTGGGCGAGGTTGTTGTGGTCGGTTCGTCCGCCGAATGCCCAGTCGAGGCCGTGGTCGATGTCCGAGCGGCTGGCCGCCCGGCTGCACCCGGGGTGCCGGCAGGTTCCGTCCCGCACCTGAAGCAGCGTGCGGAGCGACGCGGGAATCGTGTACCGGTCCCGGCCCACCGAGAGCACCGCGCCGGTCTCCGGGTGGGTCAGGATCCGCACCGCGCTCGGACACTTCGCCGCCAGCGCCCTGGCCGTGTCGGGATCGATCGGCCCGTACCCGTCGAGGCTGCCCGGCTCCTCGGTGACACCGAGGAGGGTGAGCATCGGGACCGTCACGATCAGGTTCGGCCGCAGCCCGCCCAGGCTGCCGGCCATCCCTACGGTCTCCGTGCAACCGGACTCCGTGCAACCGGCCTGCGTGCAACCGGACTGCGTGCAACCAGTCCCCGCGCAGCCGGCCTGCAGGAGCAGGTCGCGGAACACGTCCGCCCGCAGCTGGGTGAGCGTGCGCGGCTCGTCCGGCCCCTGCAGGGCGATCGCCCGGTCCGTCACCTGGCCATAGATGCCGAGGGCGTCCGACGCCGGCAGGTAGGCGCTCAGCCAGCCCATCCCGTCGCGGGCCGGGTCGAACCTGAGCGCCCGGTCGGCCACGCTCCGCACATGCCGGGCCGTGATCGACTCCGGATGGATCCGCTCCCGCAGCTTCCTGGTCTTCCTTTCGAACTGCGACGCCGTCAACCGGCCGGCCGACGGCAACGCCTCCTGCTCGAGCTGCTTGGCTGCCTCGGCGGG
>NZ_SOHC01000046.1:0-107440 GCF_004403955.1 Cryobacterium sp. TMT1-2-1 | reverse complement strand
GCCGGCGCCCGAGCCGGCGCCCGAGGCCGAGCCGCCGGCCGACATCCCGGACGGGTGGTCCGTCGCCGGGCCGACGACCGCGGTGGAGGCGCAGGCGGCACGCGAGGCAGCGGCCCCGGCGAGTTCGGCCGCGCTTATCGCCCTGGGCGTTTTCGCCGGGATCTACCTGCTGTACACGATCGGCTGGTTCCTCGGCGTCGGCCGGATCGAGAACTCGCTGATCGAGCCGGTGGCCAGGTTCATGTTTTCGCTGGGGCTTGGGCTCGCCGTGGCGGCGCCCGCCGCCTGGTTCGGTGCGACCTACTGGCTCACCTCCGGGCACGGCAACGCGCGCATCAGCTGGCTCCTCGCCGGCGCGGTGCTGCTCGCGCCGCTCCCATTCATTCTCGGCACCGGAGGTATCTCATGAGCGACGCATCCGAGGCGAAGGTCGAGGCCGCCCGCACCGGGCGACCCACGCCGCAGTGGGTGAGCCTCACCATCGCCATCTTCTTCGGGCTCTTCTTCGCCTGGGACGTCTGGGAGGCCGTCACCAATCTGGTCGGCCTCAACCTCGCCGCGCAGGGCCTCGACACGCAACTGAACGGCGGCGCGTGGGCCGTGCTCATCGGCGGTGTTCTGCTGCCCGTGGTCGTCTATGCGCTGGCATTCCGGCTCGGCCGGGGCCGCACGGCCGTGGCCCGGGCCGTGCTCTTCCTCGTCGGGCTCTGCCTGGTCGCCGCGCTCACCCTCGACATCTTCACCTTCGGCCTCGGCGCCCTCCTCCTCTAACCCCCATCACTCCCCGTCCTCTCCCCGCGAAACCGCAGTTGTGCGCGTTATTCGGGCGTTTTAGCGCGCACAACTGCGGTTTCGCGGGGGTTTTAGGCGATCGCGAGAGCGATGAGGACCATCAGGGCGAGCTGGCCGATGAGGCGCGGCACGAGGGGGATGGAGACCCGCCCGAAACGCTCCGGGTGGCGGGCGGCATACGCGTTCGCCGGGAAGACGAGGGCGAGGAACACCACCAGGCAGACGCCGGACGTCATAATCGTCGGCGGGTAGAGCAGTCCGATTCCTCCGGCCAGTTCGCAGAGCCCGGTGAAGATGACGAGGTTGCGCGGGTTGGCGAATCCGCTCCAGCGCAGGCGAGGCGGCACCATCGCCGCCATTGTGCGCTGCACGCCGGGCAGAAAATGCGCGGTTCCCGCCACCACGAAGAGGAGGGCCAGCACCAGGCGGAGGGCCAACTGGATGCCGGGAAACGTAACGCTGCTCATCGGTCCATTGTGCAGCCAGTAGGCTGATTTGGTATCTGGCGCCCCACGGTCGCGGCGCACATCCCTTGCCTGTCGCAAACGAAGGATCCCTTTTCGTGTCGAAGCCTGTCGTCCTGATCGCCGAAGAACTCTCGCCCGCTACCGTCGACGCCCTCGGCCCCGATTTCGACGTGCGCCAGGTCGACGGCACGGACCGTGTCGCGCTGATCGCCGAGCTTGCGACGGCGCACGCCATCCTCGTGCGGTCGGCGACGAAGGTGGATGCCGAGGCGATTGCGGCCGCGCCGCTGCTGAAGGTCATCGCCCGCGCCGGCGTCGGCCTCGACAACGTCGACATCAAGGCGGCCACCACCGCCGGCGTCATGGTCGTCAACGCGCCCACCTCGAACATCATCTCGGCCGCCGAACTCACCGTCGGCCACATCATCAGCCTGGCCCGCCACATCCCGGCCGCGCACGGCGCCCTGGCCGAGGGGCAGTGGAAGCGTTCCACGTACACCGGTGTCGAGCTGTATGAAAAGACCATCGGCATCATCGGGCTGGGCCGCATCGGCGCGCTCATCGCGGCCCGTATGCAGGCGTTCGGCACCAACGTCATCGCCTATGACCCCTACATCACGTCGGCCCGGGCGCAGCAGCTCGGGGTCGTGCCGGTCAGCCTGGACGAACTGCTCGCGCAGTCCGACTTCATCACGATCCACATGCCGAAGACGCCGGAGACCACCGGCATGATCGGCGAGGCGCAGTTCAAGCTGATGAAGCCGACCGCGTTCGTCGTCAACGTCGCCCGCGGCGGGCTGATCGACGAGGACGACCTGTTCACGGCGCTGACCACCGGCACGATCGCCGGCGCGGGCCTCGACGTGTTCGTCAGCGAGCCGCCGACCGGATCTCCGCTGCTCGGCCTGGACAACATCATCACCACGCCCCACCTCGGCGCGTCGACCGACGAGGCCCAGGAGAAGGCCGGGGTCTCCGTCGCGAGGTCGGTGCGCCTGGCGTTGTCCGGCGAGCTCGTGCCCGACGCGGTCAACGTCGCCGGCGGCGTCATCGACCCGTATGTTCGCCCCGGCATCCCGCTGGTGGAGAAGCTCGGCCAGGTGTTCTCCGGGCTCGCGCAGCACAGCCCGCTCACGAGTGTCGACGTCGAGGTGCGCGGCGAGCTTGTCGACTACGACGTCAGTGTGCTCCGCCTGGCCGCGCTCAAGGGCATCTTCACCAATGTCGTGAGCGAGACCGTGTCCTACGTGAACGCGCCGCTCCTCGCCGAGCAGCGCGGCGTCAGCGTGCGCCTGATCACCGAGGCCGAGTCGCCCGAATACCGCAACGTGATCACGCTGCGCGGCGCCCTCGCCGACGGCTCGCAGGTCTCCGTCTCCGGCACGCTGACCGGCACCAAGCAGGCGGAGAAGATCGTCGAGGTCAACGGCTACGAGGTCGAGGTCCCGTTCGCGAAGAACCTCATCGTCATGCTCTACACGGACCGCCCGGGCATCGTGGCCGTCTACGGCCGCGAGTTCGGCGATGCCCAGATCAACATCGCCGGCATGCAGATCGCCCGCCACGTTGCCGGAGGCAAGGCGCTCAGTATCCTGACCGTGGACTCGCCGGTTCCGGCCAGTCTCCTGGCCAGCGTGCGCGACGCGATTGAGGCCGACATCCTGGTGGAGATCGACCTCACCGACTAGCGCGACGGGCGCTCGCCCTACGAGCGCTGCCGTCAGGTCCCAGTGGCGGTCAGCCGTTCGATCACTCCGAGAAGCCGGTCGAGCGCGGCGGCGTCCTGGCCGGATGTCGCCGGCGCGCCCGGGTGTGCCAGCGTCGACTCGTAGTACAGGCCGTCGCTGATCAGCATGATCGCCTCCGCCGTGCCGGGGTCGCCCACGGCTTCCTCGACGACGGCGAGCCACTGGCGACGGATGTCCGCGAGCGCCTGGTTCGCGCTCGGATGTGACCCCTGCGCCAGCCGGGCGACCGCGACGATCGCCCGGTCCAGGGGCGTGCCCTCGCTGACCGAGGTGCGAATGAGATAGTCGACCACGCCGGCCGGGGCCGAGCGGATGTTGTCGATGTCGACCCCGACGAGCGCGCGGAGGCGCGCGATCAAGCCGTCCACGAGGGCATCCTTCGAGGCGAAGTGATAGAGCAGGCCGCCCTTGGACACCCCGGCGGCGGCGGCGACGGCATCCAGCGTCGCGGCGCGCTCACCCTGGTCGATCAGCACGGCCACCAAGGCGTCGAGGATCCGGTCCCGGGTGGGGACCGCGGCGAGGGAGGAGGCGGGGGTGGACGGTGCGGGGGAGGACAAGGCCATGCGGCCATCGTACCGAGGCGCCTGCCTCGCCGGATCTCACGCCGCTCAGGCGAGCGCCAAGCCTGCCCACTGGATGACTATACCGTCTGGACGGTATAGTAAATGCAACACGAGTCCAGAAAGCCGCCCGTTCATGTCACGCCCTACGATTACCGCATCTTCGCCCCTGCACGTCGCCGCACGCCGACGCCGGCAGTGGTGGGCGCTGGCCGTGCTCATGCTGCCGGTGCTCCTGGTGTCGATCGACAACACCGTGCTCAACCTCGCCCTGCCCGCGATCTCGGAGGACCTCGGCCCCACCGGCGCGCAACTGCTCTGGATGATCGACGTCTACCCGCTCATGCTGGCCGGGCTGCTCGTCGCGATGGGCAGCCTCGGTGACCGGATCGGGCGGCGCCGGCTGCTGCTGATCGGCTCGGCCGGCTTCGGCGCGGTCTCCGTGGTTGCGGCGGCGGCACCGACCATCGAGTGGCTCATCGCGGCGCGGGCCGTGCTCGGAATCTTCGGCGCCATGCTCATGCCGCCGACCCTGTCGCTGCTGCGCTCCGTCTTCGTCGACCGCGACCAGCGGCGACTGGCCATCGCGGTCTGGGCGAGTGGTTTCGCCGCCGGAAGCGCCCTCGGCCCCGTCGTGGGCGGGGTGCTGTTGCAGCACTTCGCCTGGGGCTCGGTTTTCCTCCTGGCCGTTCCGCTGCTCCTGCCGCTGCTCGCGCTCGCGCCGTTCCTCGTCCCCGAGTCCCGGGATCCGAATCCCGGGCGAATCGATGTGCCGAGCATCCTGTTCTCGATCGTGACGATGCTGCCCATCGTCTTCGGCATCAAGGTGGTCGCGGAGCACGGACCTGGCCCCGCCACCCTCGCGCCGATCCTGCTCGGAGTCGGTTTCGGCATCCTCTTCGTGCGCCGGCAGCGCAGGCTCGTCCAGCCCATGCTCGACCTGCGGCTGTTCCGCCGCGGTGCGTTCAGCGGGGCGGTGGGCGTCAACCTGCTCAGCGTGGTCGCGCTCGTCGGCGGGCTGTTCTTCGTCTCGCAGTACCTGCAGCTCGTGCTGGGCCTGTCGCCGCTGAACGCGGGCGTGGTTCTCGTGCCGGGCCTGGTCACCATGATGATCGCCGGCCTGCTCGTCGTGCCGATCGCCCGGCGGGTGCGACCCTCGGTGCTTGTCCCGCTCGCGCTGCTGGTGTCGGCCGGCGGTTACGCGGCCGTCGCCCTGGTCGGAGACTCGCTCGATGCGGTCGGCATGGCCCTGGTCTTCGTGGCCCTCGGCATCGGGATCGGAGCCGCGGAGACGGTCTCCAACGAACTCATCGTGACGAACGCCCCGGCCGAGAAGATGGGCGCGGCCGCGGCCGTCGGGGAGACCGCCTACGAGCTGGGCGCGGTGCTCGGCACGGCAGTCCTCGGCTCGATCCTCACCGCTTCCTACCGCAACGCCGTTGTGCTTCCCGATGGGCTGACCAGCCCCGAGCAGGCCGCGGCAGGGGAGACGCTCGGCGGCGCGGTGTCGGTGGCCGCCGGGCTTCCGACGGATGCCGCGGCGGCGCTCCTGGAGTCGGCGCGGGCGGCCTTCGGCAGCGGAATCGGGCCCAGCGCCTGGATCGGGGTCGCTCTCGTGCTGCTGGCGGCCGGCGTGGCCCGGTTGACGCTGCGCAAGGCCCGGTAAGCGGTGTCCGTGACAGGGAAGAGGCCCCGGGGAGCGATCCCCGGGGCCTCCCTCGTGCGTGAACCGTTGGTCGAACGGTTAGATGCCGCGCACGTGCATGTCGTTGACTTAGATGTCGTTGGCCTTGTTCTCGTGGCGGGTGACCTGCTCGCCGCTGGCGGGGTCAACGGCGCTGCGCGTGGTGACGACGCTGCTGCGCTTGCGGGTCATCAGGACGAGACCCAGGATCGTGATGACCGCTCCGGCACCCATCAGGATGTAGCCGACGAGGTCGAGGTTGATGACATCAACGCTGACGTTGAGGGCGAAGACAAGGATGGCGCCAACGACGAAAAGGAAAATTCCCAGTCCGATACTCATGGTGTTCTGCTTTCTTTCGGTTGTCAGGGTTGGTCCAGCTTAGACACACGATTCGCGGCAGTAGGGTTTATCTACTGGTTACTTTCAGACATACGGAGCCGAATGTCACGTCAAATCAAGCTTGCTGTCATCCCCGGAGACGGGATTGGCCCCGAGGTCATCGCCGAAGCAGTCAAGGTTCTGGATGCCGTGACCGCCCGCGAGGAGGTCACCTTCGAGAAGACCGAGTTCTCGCTCGGGGCGGCCAGGTTCCTCGAAACCGGCGACGTGCTGACCGACGCGGACCTGGCAGCAATCGCTTCGCACGACGCGATTCTTCTTGGCGCAGTGGGCGGGGTTCCGGGCGATCCGCGGCTCGCCGACGCGAACATCGAGCGTGGTCTGCTGCTGGGGCTGCGCTTCTCGCTCGACCACTATGTGAACCTGCGCCCCAGCGTGATCTTCCCCGGCGTGCCCGGCCCGCTCGCGGCACCCGGTGCCGTCGACTTCGTCGTCGTGCGCGAGGGAACGGAGGGCCCGTATGTCGGCAACGGCGGGTCCATCCGCCAGGGCACCTCGCACGAGGTGGCCAATGAGGTGTCGGTCAACACGGCCTTCGGCGTCGAAAGGGTCGTGCGCCACGCGTTCGCCGTGGCGCAGGGGCGGCCCGCCCGCAGGCTGACGCTCGTGCACAAGACCAACGTGCTCGTCTTCGCCGGGAGCCTGTGGCAGCGGATCGTGCTGGCCGTGGCCACCGAGTACCCGGATGTCACGGTCGACTACCTGCACGTCGACGCCGCGACCATCTTCATGGTCACCCAGCCCAGCCGGTTCGACGTGATCGTCACCGACAACCTGTTCGGCGACATCCTCACCGACCTGGCAGCGGCGATCAGCGGCGGCATCGGGCTTGCCGCCTCCGGGAACATCAACCCCGACGGCCGCTTCCCCAGCATGTTCGAGCCGGTGCACGGTTCCGCTCCGGACATCGCCGGCAAGCAACTCGCCGACCCCACCGCAGCCATCCTCTCGGTCGCGCTCCTGCTCGACCACCTCGGCCTGACCGAGGCCGGCGCCCGGGTGAAGGCGGCGGTCACCGCCGATATCGCCGACCGCGCCGACCGGGGCGTTGACTCGGCCCCGCGCAGCACCGCCGATGTGGGCGATGCGATCGTGACCCGCCTGACCGAGACCATCGTGACCCGTCCGACAGAAAAGGGACTCCAGTGAGCCAGACAATTGCCGCGACCGCTGCCACCGAACGAGCGCCGCTGACCTTCACCGTCACTCCGTCGACCCACGCGCGCTCGGCCGCCGAGCGCGAGGCCATCCTCGCCGACCCCGGCTTCGGCAAGAACTTCACCGATCACATGGTGACGATCGACTGGACCCTCGACGAGGGCTGGCACGACGCCCGCGTCACCGCGTACGGCCCGCTGATGCTCGACCCGGCGTCATCCGTGCTGCACTACGCGCAGGAGATCTTCGAGGGACTCAAGGCCTACCGGCACGCCGACGGCTCGATCTGGACCTTCCGCCCGGAGAAGAACGCCGAGCGGATGCAGCGTTCCGCACGCCGTCTCGCCCTGCCTGAGCTGCCCGCCCGCGACTTCATCGAATCGATCAAGCAGATTGTTGCCGTCGACGGCGACTGGGTGCCATCCGCTCCCGAGACGAGCCTGTACCTGCGCCCGTTCATGATCGCCAACGAGACCTTCCTCGGAGTGCGCGCCGCGCACAAGGTGGGCTACTACGTGATCGCCAGCCCGGCCGGTGCCTACTTCCACGGCGGCGTGGCCCCCGTGAAGATCTGGCTGGCGGCCGACTACTCCCGCGCCGGGCGCGGCGGCACCGGAGCCGCCAAGTGCGGCGGCAACTACGCCGCGTCGCTGCTTCCGCAGATGGAGGCGAACGAGAACGGATGCGCGCAGGTGCTCTTCCTCGACGGCGAGACGGGCACCCGCATCGACGAACTCGGCGGCATGAACGTGTTCTTCGTGCACGGCACCGACACGCTCGTCACGCCGCGACTGACCGGGTCGATCCTCGAGGGCGTCACCCGCGACAGCATCATGCAGCTCGCCCGTGACCGCGGGATGACCGTGGAAGAGCGCGAGGTGACTCTCGACGAGTGGCGCGACGGCGTGGCATCCGGCGCCATAACCGAGGTCTTCGCCTGCGGCACCGCCGCCGTCGTGACCCCGATCGCCCAGCTCAAGGGCAAGGACCTGGAGATCGGCGACGCCGACGCGCCCGCCGGGGAAATCACCATGGCGATCCGCCAGGAGCTCACCGACATCCAGTACGGCCGTCGCCCCGACCGCCACGGCTGGCTCACCCGGCTCGACGCCCCGGAATCCCGGGCATGAAGATCGCGCGGTTCAGCCGCGGGGAGATCATCGCGTTCGGCATCGTCGATGAGGACGAACTCGTCGTGCTCAAGGGCGATCCGATGTTCGCCGGCTACGACCCGACGGGGGAGCGGGTGGCGCTGCACGACGTGCGCCTGCTCGTCCCGGTGATCCCGCGGTCGAAGATCGTCGGGGTGGCCAATGCCGCGTTCCTCACTGCGCACGAGAAGGCGGACGGGGAGCCGGGCGAACCGGTGCTGTTCCTCAAGCCGAACACCGCCGTCGTCGGACCCGGCGACCCGATCGTGCTCCCGGCCGGAGTGAACGACGTGCGGGCCGAAGGCGTGCTCGGGATCGTCATCGGCAAGATCGCGAAGAATGTGCCGGTCGAGCAGGCCGCAGACGTGATCCTCGGCTACACGGTGGGGATCGACGTCACCGCGCACGAGTTGCAGGAGCGCGACGGGCAGCCGGCCAGGGCGAAGGGCTTCGACTCGTTCTGCCCCCTCGGGCCGGTCATTGACACCGAGTTCGACGCCGCGGCGGCGGTCATCCGTGGCCAGGTCAACGGCGAGGACGTGCAGAGCGACGACATCGCACTGATGCGCCACTCGATCGCGGAGCTCGTCTCCTTCGTCTCGGGCGTCTTCACGATGCTGCCCGGCGACGTCATCCTGACCGGCGCGTCCGGTCGTTCCCGGGCCATCGCCGACGGCGACACCGTCCTGGTCGAGATCCCGGGCATCGGCACGCTGTCGAACCCGGTGCGCCGCGCGCGGTAGCCCCGCCCTCCTACATCCAACCTCCTACCTCCTCTCGCCTCTCGCCCTCTCGCCCTCTCGCCCTCTCGCCGAACCGTGAGTTCGGCACCTTCGTTGTGCTCGGGAAGGTGCCAAACTCACGGTTCGGCGAGGGAGTGCAGGAGCCGGCGAGGCCTAGAACGGCGGGGGCGGGGCGGGCCCCATCGGGGTCGCGGGGTCGGTGCTGTAGGTTCGGCCGCCGGGGGAGGTCCAGTTCAGGGTGCCGTCCCTGGCGTGTTTGACGCTCCAGCCGGTCTCGCTTTTCAGCTCGTGATCGGGTGGGCAGAGATTGGCCAGGTTGTCGGAGTCGGTGCGCCCGCCGAACTGCCAGTCGAGGCCATGGTCGATGTCGCAGCGGGAGGCACTGCGGTTGCAGCCGGGGAACCGGCAGGTTTCGTCGCGCACCCTGAGCCAGCGGCGGAGGTCTTTGGGCACCTTGTAGCGGGATCGGCCGACCGACAGCACACATCCGGTCTCGGGGTGGGTGAGGATGCGTATGAAGCTGGGCGCCTTCGCGGCCAGGCGCCTGGCGGTTTCCGGGTCGATCGGTCCGTAGCCTTCGAGGTGGCCGGGTTCCTCGCTGTGGCCGAGGAGGGTCATGACCGGAACGGTGATCAGCACCGTAGCGCGGACGCCCTGGCCGAGGCCGGCGGACGGAGTGCCGGGCGCACCGACACCGTCGATCAACAGCTCTGACAGCACGTCGGCCCTGAGCTGGGTGAGGGTGCGCGTCTCGTCGGGCCGTTGGAGACTGATCGCGAGATCGCTGATCCGGTTGTAGATGGAGTGCGCGGTGGCGGTGGGCAGGTATGCGTTCAACCAGGCCATTCCGTCGCGGGCGGGCACGAGCTGCACAGCCCTGTCGCCGGCGCATTTCTCGTGCCTCGTGCTGATCGTCTCGGGATGAGTGCGCTCCCTGGCCTTTCGCGCCGTGCCGTCGAACTTGGCGACGGTGAGCCGACTCGCTTGCGGCAGCAGGGCCTCCTCGAACCCTTTCCGTGATTCGGCGGGGAGCGACCCCGCGTGATCGATCATGGCCTTCGCGTGCCGGTAGCTGATCTCGCCCGCGCGAAGCGCCGACATGGTGGCCGGCAACTCGTGCACCAGGGCCTCGCTCTCGGCAAGCAGGGTTTCCATGCTGCGCTGGGGGAGACGGAGTGCGCAGGCAAGCTCGGACAGGAGCTCGCGTCGCGCCATGGTGCGGGCGTCCCACCGGGCGCCCGCCGGCCGGGCGGTTGTCGCTTCGCTCAGCTCGCTTCGCCGCCGCGCCTCGTCGATGAGTTCAGCCCGGTGGGCGCTCACCGTCGCGAGCAGCCGATCCGCCGCGACGACCGCATCGACGATGTCGCCGACGGAGGCCAGCTGGAGCGCATTGCGGGGGTCCATGCAGCTATTCTCCGGGTACCCACTGACATTCCTCGACGACTGAATAACCCGGTCAAGCTCGTAATTCCTGTGGATAACTCCGCCTGATCGGCGGCTGTGGAGGAGTGGCCGACGGGCCCGGCAGACCGGGCTGCCGCCTCCGGCCAACTCGGGGCTACGCCGTCGACCCGACCTCGGGCATCCAGGACCGCACCAGGCCGGATGCCGTTTCCAGAAGTGCTGCCGATTCGTCCGTGTTGACCCGGGCGAGAAGCATGGCGCTCATCGTGAAGGAGGCGAGGGTTCGCGCTCGCTCATCGACGAGCGTCGGCTGGAAGGGCCGCCCGGCCCCGGCCGAGAGGAGGGCATGCTTGAGCGCGGCCACGAGTTCGGCCCGGTATCCGTCGACGACCTCGCGGGCGGGGTCGTCATGGGCGGCCAGGCCTGCAGCGCAATTGATGAGAAGGCAGCCGCGCGTGGGGGAGTTGCCCGAGCCGCGGGAGTCGCCCGAGTTGTTCGAGCCGCGGGAGCCGTCCGGGCTGTCCGAGCCGTCTGAGGCGTCCGCGCGCCTCTGCACCGCGAGACGCAGCCCGTCGAGGTACGCGAGCAGTGCGCTCGTGTCGGTCGCGCCGGTCAGCAACACCTGCAGCCTGGGCCGGATGACCGTATCGAGGTAGTCCGCAACCGCCGCGTCGAAGAGCCCGCGCTTGCTGCCGAAGGCGTGATAGAGGCTCGATCGAGCCAGCCCGGTCGCCGCCTCCAGGTCGGCGAGCGAGGTCGCCTCGTAGCCTTTGTCCCAGAACAGGTCGCGCGCGGCCTGAACGACGGCGACGGTGTCGAATGCCTGGATCCGTCCCACGGTGAGCCCTCCTGTTCGTGTCTCGTTCAGTTTGTGTATCGCTCAGTCCACTATATAGTGGACCAGTCGTTCCAAAAACACCTTCGTTCCACACGCAACAGAGGAGTCATCCATGGCCTCATCCATCAGCACCCAGACCCAGCTCGTCGCCCGCCCGGTCGGCTGGCCCACCGCCGCCGACTTCCGCACGGTGCAGGTGACCCTGCCCGACCTCGCTCCGGGCCAGGTGCGCGTGGCCAACGAGTTCGTCTCGGTCGACCCCTACATGCGCGGACGGATGAACGACGCCAAGTCCTACGCTGCGCCCTACGCGCTCGGCGCGACCATGACCGGCGGGGCCGTCGGCCGGGTGATCGCATCCGCCTCTGACGCCGTCGCCGTCGGCGACGTGGTCGTGCACCAGCACGGCTGGCGCGACCTGGTGCAGGAGGATGCCTCCGGGTTCCGCGTTGTCCCCGAAATCCCAGGCGTCCCACTCTCCGCCTATCTCGGCGTGCTCGGCATGACCGCCCTCACCGCGTACGTCGGCCTGCTCGAGATCGCCGGCCTCAAGGAAGGCGACACGGTGTTCGTGTCCGGTGCGGCCGGGGCCGTCGGCACCATGGTCGGGCAGATCGCGAGGCTCAAGGGCGCCGGGCGCGTGATCGGCTCCGCCGGCTCGGCCGAGAAGGTCGCGCTCCTGACCGAGAAGTACGGCTTCGACGACGCATTCAACTACAAGGACGGCTCGCTCGCCAACCAGCTCGCCGCCGCGGCACCCGAGGGCATCGACGTGTACTTCGACAATGTCGGAGGCGACCACCTCGAAGCCGCGCTAGGGGCGTTCAACAACGGCGGCCGGGCCGCGCTGTGCGGCGCAATCTCGCTGTACAACAGCACCGATGCCCCCGCCGGACCGCGCAACATGTCCAACATCATCACCCGCGGACTGAGCCTGAAGGGGTTCACCGTCGGCAACTACGTGCAGCACTTCCCGGCCTTCTCCGCCGACATGTCCGGCTGGCTCGCGAACGGCGAGGTCGTCTTCGACGAGACCGTCGTCGACGGGATCGACAACACGGCCCGGGCATTCCTCGGTCTGATGCGCGGCGAGAACACCGGCAAGATGGTCGTCCGCACGGCCTAAACCGCGCTCAACTCATCCACCCCAGACCACTTTGGAGAACCCATGAATTCCGTACTTTTCGTCGTCAGTGCCGCTGACCACTGGACCCTCAACGACGGCACGCTGCACCCGACCGGTTACTGGGCCGAGGAGCTCGCCGAGCCGCACCGGCAGTTCGCGGATGCCGGCTGGCAGATCACGATCGCGACCCCGGGCGGGGTCGCCCCGACCATCGACGCCGGCAGCCTGTCTCCCCAGGCCGCCGGAGGAGTCGATCGGGCCGCCGAAATCGTCGACTATCTCGGGTCGATCGGCTCCGAGCTCGACGAGCCGCGCTCGATCTCCGATGTCGTCGTCACCGACTACGACGTCGTCTTCTACCCCGGCGGCCACGGCCCGATGGAAGACCTCGCGGTCGACGCAGTCTCCGGCCGCATCCTGACCGAGGCCCTCGACTCGGGTCGCATCCTCGGTGTGCTGTGCCACGCCCCGGCAGCACTTCTCGCCGCGCGTCGCGACGACGGAACCTGGCCGTTCACCGGCTACCGGATGACCGGGTTCACCGACGAGGAAGAGACACTGGGCGGGCTTGCCCCGAAGGCGCCCTGGCTCGTGCAGAGCCGCCTGGTCGAACTCGGAGCCGACTTCGTCGCCGGGGCACCCTGGGGCGAGCACATGGAGATCGACCGGAACCTGTACACGGGTCAGAACCCCGCCTCCTCCGCCGCTCTCGCCACGGCGATCATCAAGGCCGTTGCCGCTCAGGCCTGATTCAGCTCCTGACCGGCTTGCGAGCCGGTCAGGAGCATGGCCAGCGGCCAGCCAGCGGCCAGTCAGCGGCCGAGGGCCGTCAGCGCGTCGGCGACGTCGTCCTCGTCGTTCCAGAGGTGGAACGCCACGCGGGCACGGCCGGCGCGACCGGACGCGACCAGCCCCGCGGCGGTGAGGCGCCCGAGGCCCTGGCCGTCGGCATCCGGCCAGCTCACGATGGCCTGGCCGAGCCGGTCGATCCCCAGGCCGTCGCAGAGCGCGTCGCCGAGCCCCACGGCGTGGGCGCGGACCTCGGCCAGGTCGAGGCTCCGGAACAGCTCGATCGCGGGTTCGGCGCCCACCCAGGCCGGCCACGCCGGGGAGACGTCGAAGCGGCGGGCGTCGGTCGCGAGATTCATCTCCGGGCCGTAACAGGATGCCCAGGGCGACTCGCCGGCGTACCAGCCGGCCTGCGCGGGGTTGAGCTCTTCGGCCAGCCGCGCGCTCACGGTGAGGAAGGCCGCCCCGCGCGGAGCGCACAGCCACTTATAGCTGTGGCAGATCGTCGCGTCGAACCGCGACGCGTCGACGGGCATCCAGCCGGCCGCCTGCGTCGTATCGCACAGGGTGAACGTGCCTGACCGGTGCGCGGCCGCCACGATGGCCTCCGTGTCGGCGATCGCTCCTGTGGCCGATTGCACGAGCGACCAGGCGACGAGCCACGTGTTCGCAGTGATGCTCCCGGCCAGCTCGCCGAGGGGCACATGGCGCACGGTCACCCCGCGGTGCCGCTGGCTGAGGAACGGGAACACCATCGAGCTGAAGTCGCCGTCGACGCACAGCACCTCGGCGCCGTCCGGCACGCTCGCCGCGACAAGTCCGGCCATGACGGATGCCTGCGAGCCGATCGCGACGGCGCCGACGGGCACGCTCACCAGGCCCGCATACCCCGACCGAACCCGCTCGACCACCGCGCCGTACCTCGCGGCGTCGGCCCGGCCGAGCGACCACTCCTCGGCGTCGGCCCGCATGGCAGCGAGGGTCTCCCGGGTCGGCAGGCCCAGCGTGCACGCGGCGAGGTAGCCGCGCCCGCCGCTGAACCGGCCGCGCGCCTCGCGGACACCGAGCCGGGCACGCGGGCCGGACGCTGCGATGCCCGCGGAGGGCGGAATGGTGGCGGAGGGCATGGCGGTGCCGGGGGGCGGGACGGTGGGGGATGGTGCGGGGTCCATACGTCAAGCCTGCGCCCGGGCCATTCATTCAACAATGACCAGTGATCGATGCAAAGCATAAGCATCCGTTATTCGTCATCGGCTATTCTTCGCAGATGCCCCGCATCGCTCCGTCCGATCTTGACTCCCACTCGCTGCGCGTCGTCCGCGCGCTGGCCGAGCACGGTTCGATCACCGCCGCCGCGATCGCGCTCGGCTACAGCCAGCCCGCCGTCAGCCAGCAGCTCAAGCGACTCGAACAACGTCTCGGGATGGCCGTGATCGAGCGCGTCGGGCGCACGGTGCGACTCACCGAGGCCGGGAGCGTGCTCGCCAGGCACGCGGTCGCCGTCACCAGCGCCCTGGAGGCCGCGGCCGGGGAACTGGCCGAGCTGCAGGGCCTGCGCGCCGGCCGGGTGCGACTGGCCGCGTTCCCCTCGGCGTCCGCGGCTCTCGTCCCCAGGCTGCTCGCCGTCATGGCGGAGCGGCACCCCGGCATCCGGATCACCTACCTGGAAGCGGAGCCGCCGGAGGCCGTCGCCGCGGTCCGCGAGCATCGGGCTGACCTGGCGATCACCTTCAGCTACCCCGGCGACCGGGTCGACCCGCACCGCGCCGGCACGGAGGGGCTGGCCGTGACCGCCCTGCGGCGCGACGAGATGATGCTCGTGCTGCCGACGACGCATCGGCTGGCCGGCCGCGACGCCGTCGACCTCGGCGACCTTGCCGAGGAGAACTGGATCGGCGGATGCCCGCGGTGCCGCGGCCACCTCCTCGAGCTCTGCGGCCGCCAGGGTTTCGCGCCCCGCATCGCCTACGAGACCGACAACGTGGCGGCCGTGCTGGGCCTGGTAGAGGCGGGGATCGGCGTCGCGATGCTGCCGATGCTCGCCGTCGAATCCGTCGGCGTCCGTGCCGGGATCGTGATCCGGCCGACGACCGGCCGGGACCAGCGCACGGTGCACGCCGTGACCGCATCCGGGGCGACCCGGGTCCCGGCCCTCGCTGCGACCCTGCGCCAGCTGGGTGCGCTCGCGGCCCCCGACCCGTCGGCCCCCGATTCCGCGGTCCCCGGCGCCGGGGCGAACGACGCGTAGAATCGGGGGTGATGTCTGAGACCAGTTCATACCCCGTGTCCACCGCAACCGGCAGCGATGTCCGTGTTCGGTTCTGCCCGTCGCCCACCGGAACGCCGCACGTCGGGCTGATCCGCACGGCCCTGTTCAACTGGGCCTACGCCCGGCACACCGGCGGAAAGTTCATCTTCCGGGTCGAGGACACGGATCCGGCCCGCGACACCGAGGAAAGCTACCTGCAGCTGCTCGACGCGTTGCGCTGGCTGCGACTCGACTCGGACGAGGGCGTCGACGTTGGCGGACCGCACGCGCCGTACCGCCAGTCGCAGCGCTACGACATCTACCGCGATGTGATCGAGCAGCTCAAGGTCTCCGGCCACCTCTACGAGAGCTTCGCCACCGGCGAGGAGATCGAGCTGCGCAACGTCTCGCTCGGCCGCGACCCGAAGACGGGCTACGACAACTTCGAGCGCAACCTGACCGAGGAGCAGAAGGCCGCCTACCGCGCAGAGGGCCGCAAGCCGGCGCTCCGCCTCAAGGTGCCGGGCGGCGACACCTCCTTCGACGACCTGGTCCGCGGCGAGATCACCTTCCCGGCCGGTTCGTTCAGCGACTTCGTGCTGGTGCGGCCCAACGGACATCCGCTCTACCCGTTCGTGAACCCCGTCGACGACGCGCTGATGGGCGTCACGCACGTGCTGCGCGGCGAGGACCTGCTCTCCTCCACGCCCAGGCAGATCGCGTTGTACCACGCGCTGATCGACATCGGGCTGACCACCTTCATCCCGCGCTTCGGGCACCTGCCCTACGTGATGGGCGAGGGCAACAAGAAGCTCTCCAAGCGCGATCCCGAGTCCAACCTGTTCCACCACCGCGCCCGCGGCTTCATCCCGGAGGGGCTCGTCAACTACCTCTCGCTGCTCGGCTGGTCGCTCGCCAGCGACCGCGACATCTTCTCGATCGACGAGATGATCGCCGCGTTCGACGTCGCCGACGTGCTGCCGAACCCGGCCCGGTTCGACCTCAAGAAGGCCGAGTCGATCAACGGTGACCACATCCGCCTGCTCGATCCCGCCGACTTCGCGAAGCGGGTCGTTCCGTACCTCGTCGCTGCCGGCGACATCAGCGAGCCGCTCAGCGCCGAGGAGCAGGCCATCCTCACGGCGGCAGCGCCCCTCGTGCAGGAGCGCATCGCGCTGCTGGGCGAAGCGCCCGGCATGCTCGGCTTCCTCTTCACCGCCGGTGACGTGCTCGAATACCAGGCGGATGCCCTCAAATCGCTCCCGGCGAACGCCCGCGAGATCCTGGCCGCGTCCAGTGCCGCCCTCCTGGACATCCCCGAGACGGACTGGAACACCGACCGCGTGCACACGACGCTCACCGAGACGCTGATCGACGGGCTGGGCCTCAAGCCCCGCGTCGCCTTCGGACCGTTGCGGGTGGCCGTCTCCGGCCGGCGCGTGTCGCCGCCTCTGTTCGAGTCGATGGAGATCCTGGGCAAGACGGAGTCGGTCGCGCGCCTCGCGCGCCTGGCCTCCACGCTGGTCGACTGACCGTTCGGTTCGACGGCCGGGGCGCCCGCGCACCCATAGAGTATGCGGGTGCCCCCAACTCATGAGCAGCTGCGCCGCCGCAAGGCGATCCGATCCTGGATTCCCGCCGCGGTGCTGCTGGCCGCGATCGGAGCCGCGTTCACGATTGCGGTGAACACGCGGGTCACGGATGTCGGCACGGCCCCGACGGCCGCCCCCGCCGGAGCGGTGACGGCCAAGGGCACCTCGCTCTTCACTGACGACGGCCTCAGCTACATCGCCGACACGCGCAGGGTCTCCATCGACGCGACCACCGTGCCGATCCCGGCCGAACCGCTCGGGCTGTCTCGTTCCGGCCGACTGACGGTCGTGCCGCCCACAGAGGGCGTCTACGAGTACCTCACCGTGCTCGGGCCGGGCGGCAGCATGCGCTTCAACGGCACCTCGATCGAGATCACGACCGCCGGCGGCCGCCTTGCCGCGGCGAGGGTCGAGGATTCCACCCGGGTGCTCGGCTACCGCAACACGCTCGACCTCCTCCGGGGCCGCGCGGCCCGGTACGGCATCCCGGATGCCGACCTCGCCGGCTTTCCGACGGCCGCGGAGAAGGCCTTCAAGGCCGACGCCGCCTACGAGTACCGCATCCACACCGACGACGCCCTGGGGGTCGACCTCACCGTGACGGCAACCTGCTCGGGAGACAGCACGTGCATGATCGTCGACGAGTTCAGCTTCGACTGAGGGGCAGGCCGGCGCGACCCGCGCGACTCACCGGCGGGTTTGTCCGGGCCCGCCCGGATGGGCTAGAGTAGCTCCCGGCCCGGTCTTCGGAACGGGCATTGGGGTATGGTGTAATTGGCAACACGACTGATTCTGGTTCAGTTGTTCTTGGTTCGAGTCCAGGTACCCCAGCTTTAACCCCTGAGTTTCCGCGGAAACCAGGGGCATTTTTTGTTTCGAGACATACTGCTAACCGCCAAAAGTGCCACTTTGGGTGCCACAAACGATTCCCGACCCTCTGCGTCAGGCTGATTGTGAGTCAGTTCACGATCAGAAGGAGGCAGGGGAATGTCGATAAGCCCAGGATTCACCACGGCGGAGATCCGCGAGTTCGTTCATGAGTACCACGGGCTGCCGTACGGGCGGAAATGCGCCTGGTTGGCGGAGCGCGGCGTCTCGAGGCACACGCTCACTCGTTGGCGCGACGCGGTGTACGAGGGGGATCTCGATCGCGGGCTGATTCCGCGAGAGGGTAGTCCTATGACTGTTCCACCGGGCAAGCGCACTGCGCTGGAGAAAGCACGTGCGGCTGAGCACGCGGCACACGCGGCTGAGGTCGCGCGGCTGAGCGCGCGAGTGCACGAGTTGGAGGACACCAATGCCGCGCTGGGAAAAGCTATCGGGCTCTTGCACGCGATGAGCGAGGAAGAGCCCGCAGACAACCCGACGACCCCCGATCCGTCGAATTCTTGACGTTGGAGAACGAGCTCGTAGCTGAGCTGACGCGCACGACAGGTTCGCAACGTAATGCGTTGGCGATCGCCGGCGTCGCACGATCAACATGGCAGTACCGGCATACGCCCCGCGCACGGGTGTCCGAGCCTGTCCTGCAGAAAGATCGCGCTTACCTGTCTCGTATCCCCACAACCGATCGGAGAGCGATCGCGGAGAAGATCACGGCGGGCTGGGCGGGCGGACACTCTGTCGATCACACGTTCGCGTCCGCATGGGACCGGGGTGTAATGCTCGCCGGGCGCAGGCCATGGTGGCGTATCGCCGCCGATATCGAGGATCAGAGCGCACGCCCCCTGGTGCCCACGAGGCGTGGGTCCCGAACACCCCGGGAGAAGCCGGTGTTGATAGCGACCGGGCCTGGCCAGGTTTGGAGTTGGGACATCACCGATCTGCGCTCTCCGTGGCGGGGGAAAGCGTTCAAGGCGTACTCGATCATCGACATCTGGTCCCGCAAGATCACCGGCTGGCGGGTCGAAGATCGCGAGAGCGACCACCTCGCCGTGGAGATGTTCCAGACCGCGTTCCGTCAACACGGCACCCCACAGTTCGTGCACGCCGACTCCGGACCCGCGATGCGCTCGAGCGCTCTGGCCGAGCTCCTCGAAGAGCACAATGTCACCAAGACCCACAACCGGCCCTATGTCTCCAACGACAACCCGTTCTCCGAGTCCGAGTTCCGCACGATGAAGTACCGGCCGAACTACCCAGGGATCTTCGACAATCTCCAGACCGCACGCGATCACCTGACCGACTACGTGCCCTGGTACAACACGACCCACAGGCACTCCGGCATCGCTTTGTTCACACCCCAGCAAGTGCACGACGGTTCCTGGAAGCATGCGCACCGCATTCGCGACCGTGCCCTGCAGCACTATCACCAGAAGCACCCGGAACGAGTCCGCGCGCGACCAAGAACACCCGCACCAGCCGGCACCGTCGGAATCAACATCCCCGACACAGCCGTCACAAGCTCACCCGAGTGACTCCACTCAGCTTGACATCGCGCGTCGCTCGTGTCGATCTGGCTGGGTGTCAGACAGGTGAAGCCCGCCCGAACACCGGCGCGGGCTCCGGACGGGTTGAGCATGCCCGCCGTCGACGCGCTGATCCGCGCACCCGGGCAAGACACCAGCCGCGGTCGCAGGGACACCACCCTCATCCTGCTCACCTTCGATGCCGCAGCACGGATCCAGGAAATCCTCGACCTGACCCCGGCCGATATCGACACCACGATCGGCGCCAGCCGCGTGACGCTCACCGGCAAAGGGCGCAAAAGCAGAACCGTTCCCCTGATGGACAAGACCGCACGCCATCTCGACCACTACCGACGCGAGTTCCACCCCGGCGCCCCCGAGACAACAGCCCCGTTGTCCTTCACGGTCCGGGCAGGTCGCCGCCACCAGATGAGCCAGGACAACATCTCCTACTTGCTGAACAAACATGCCGCCGCGGCACGAGCGCAGTGTTCGGAGCTTCCGGAGAAGATCCATGCTCACCAGCTTCGGCATGCCCGCGCGATGCAGATGCTGCGCGCCGGCGTTCCTCTCCCTCATATTAAGGAGTTCCTCGGTCACGCGAACATATCTTGGAGACCGGGCAAGACAAGAAAGGTACCCGCAGGATTCCGCGCTTCGAACCCACCGAACCCGAATCCGGCGGATATGTCCGCGGCGCCGACTACTACGCCGGAGGCGGTGCACGATGAGCCGGATGGATATCGAGACCAAACGCAAACTCCGCGAAATGGGCGTCGCCACCCTGTTGGACGCCTTCGACGCACAGGACGACACCCTCACCCTCGGTCTGGCATTCGAGGAGAAGATCAAACTCGCCGTCGATGACGCCCACTTCGTCTTCACCCAAACCAAGGTCGAGGGGCTGATCCGCCGGGCGAACCTGCGAAATCCAAACGCTGCCCTGCGCCGCCTGGACCTCGTCGAGGAACGCGGCCTTGACCGATCGATGATCGCGGGGCTGGGCACGTGCTCATTCATCGACCGGCAGCAGAACGTCGTTTTTCAAGGATTCACCGGGTCGGGGAAATCGCATCTGGGGTGCGCGCTGGCGTAGGCCGCGTGCCTGCACCGAGTGCGAGCACATTACATTCGGATGCCGGAGCGCGAAGAGGCCTGGCAGCTGGCCCGCGATGAACCCTCCGGCACGACGAAGTTCTTGAACAAGTACGCCGCATTCAAGCTCCTGGTAATCGATGAATGGCTCCTCGACGAGCCCGACGAGAGCACAAGGAGCATGCTTCTGGAACTCCTCGAGCGCCGCTACGACCAAGCATCAACGGTGTTCTGCACCCAATACGCCCAAAAGGATTGGCACCAGCGTCTCGGTTCCGGGGTTCACGCCGACGCGATCATGGACCGCATCGTGCACAACACCATCTGGGTCGAGACCGGCGGCCACAACATGCGAGAACACACCGCCGGCCAGGTCAAGGCATAAAGGCTCGCGCGGTCGGGCGCCAGTGGCCCCCGAAGGCAATATTCACCGGCCCCCGAACCCGCAAATACTCACTCATGGTCTCGCACCGCGCTGCGTACGACACCCGCTCCGCCAAAGCCTCCTCCGCCCTCGTGGACTGGCACCAACGAGCACTCTGGCCCACCCTCGACTCGCTCAAGCTCCGCGCCGGCCTCGCCGGATGCCGCGACCGCAGCGAACACCGCGAACCACACGCCGGCCCAGCCACCTTCACCGTGACCGATGAGTACCTGCGACACGTCGACACGAAGCTGTAACAGGCTGGCCTCGTTCGGGACATCGCGCACCGTCTGGACTGAGCGTCGCCTCGACCATATGACTAGGCCGGCGCACCTGAGTCAGTTGAGGAAACGCAGAATCGTCGCAGTCACTTCCGCGGTGTTCGCTTCCCCGCCCAGGTCACGGGGCAGCACGCCGGCGGCGGTCGTGCGATCGATAGCACGCTCGATACAGTCGGCCTCCGCTGGGAAACCGAGATGGCGCAGCATGAGCGCCGCGCTCTCGATTGCCCCGATCGGATTCGCGATGCCAAGGCCGGCGATGTCGGGCGCACTGCCGTGCACGGCCTCGAACATGCTCGGCGTACGCCGCTCCGGGTTTAGGTTGGCGCTACCGGCCAGGCCGAGGCTTCCGGCCAGCGCGCTGCCGAGATCAGACAAGATGTCAGCGTGGAGATTCGAGGCGACCACCACAGACAACTGCTCGGGGTGCAGCACAAAGCGTGCGGCCATCGCGTCAACAAGGCAGGTGTCGATCTCAACATCGGGGTAATCATGCGCAACCCTCTTGAAAACGTCGTCCCATAACACCATCCCGTACTGCTGCGCGTTGCTCTTGGTTACACTCGTGAGCTTCTTGCGGACACGCGTCCGAGCCACCTCAAAGGCGTAGCGGATGATTCGTTCGCAACCTACTTCGGTGAAGACCGAGGATTGCACGGCTATCTCTCCGCCAGGCAAACGCCCTCCGAAATTTCGACCGCCGAAGCCTGAATATTCGCCCTCGCTGTTCTCGCGCACGACAATCCAATCAAGCTCAACCTCGTCGGCTTTCCGAAGCGGGCTTTTCACGCCGGGGAGAAATCGGACCGGTCGGACGTTGGCCCACTGGTCAAGCCCCTGGCAGATGGCTATGCGCAGACCCCATAAACTCACGTGGTCGGGCACAGTCGGCCACCCTACTGCGCCGAAGTAGATGGCATCGAAGTCTCGCAGAGCCGCCACTCCACCCTCTTGCATCATGGACCCAGTCGCTTCGTAGTACCCACAACCCCACGGAAATTCGGTCCACTCGACGGCGAGTCGTCCATCCGATGCCGCGGCAAGCGCGTCGATCACGCGACGCCCAGCGGCCACCACCTCCGCTCCGATGCCATCACCTGGGATCGCTGCGATTCTTAGCGGGGCAATAGTCAAGGTGTGGCCTCATATTTCGTTTATGTAGTCCGGTGGTCTGCGGGTGCCGCCTGGTCGGGTCGGCTTCTCCGGGTTCGCTCCCTGCATCGTCGGAAATTTTTCCTTCGAGGCTCCCAATCGGGTGGCCTCCCTAGAAAGGAACGCCCGAGTATAAGAGAACGTTGGAGTACGGCGTGAACTCGCCGGAGCGAACCACCGCGCGAGCCTGGTGGGTCTTCTGCTTGAACTCGGTGTGCGGCACGAACTCCACTGAAACACCGACCTCGACCAACCGTTGCGTGATTGCCTGCAACATTTCGGGGCTATCCTCGACCATTTCAAGCGAAACTATGGCCTTCTCGACAACGAACTCCGCCAGAACCGTTTCCAGAACATCCAGGAAGGACGGTGTTCCGGCTCGGTACGCCAGATCGATTCGCTCGACTGATGAGGGAATGGGAAGGCCGGCATCGGCCACGACGATGGAGTCGGTGTGCCCGCACTCGGATATCACTCGCGAAAGTTGTGGGTGCAGGGTGCCGTTGTTGCGTCTCACTGTTTCCTCGTGTTTCTTACGTCGTTCTACTCGCCTGAATGTGGTTTGCCGAAGGCAGCGTGGTACCGACGGGGCGATGCATTGTCTGCACCGCCCGTCAGCGGCATCGTGGGCTGCGCTCAGCCGCGCGGAAGCGCGTTGCCGTCGGCGTCGAGGTAGTCGCGCCACGACCGCTTCGGGGTCCAGCCGAGCATGCGCTGCGCCTTCGCGCTGGAGATTCCCGAGGCGTCAGGCCGATCAGTTGGTCGAAGCTCGATCGTGTCGCCGTAGTACTTGTGCAGGATCTCGCCGAAGTCCCGTCCACCGACGTTGTCCGGTGAGGCAATGTAGAAAACCTCATGCCCGGGCAGGTCGGCTTCGGTGGCCAGCACAATCGCGTCTGCCAGATCATAGACGTCGATGTAGCTCCACAGATTCGGGCTGAGCACCGCGGCGTCGCGCACCTGCGGCCCAAGGTTCTGCTCGTAGTTGCCTTCGTTCTGAACCCAGCTCGGGCGCAGGGAGATGCAACGGATGTCCGACCGCTCGACCGCAGCGTTCATCAGCTGTTCGCCGAAGTGCTTGGACAGGGCGTAGGGGTCCTGCGGGTGGGCCGGGTGTTCCTCGTCGACCGGGGCGTAGTCGGGCAGGAAGTCCCGCTCCGGGAAGAAGAAACCGGGGACCGTCTCGCTCGAGATGTTGACGAAGCGCTTCACCCCGAACCGGACGGCCGCTTCGAGAACGTTGAAAGTGGCCATCAGGTTCGTGCGGAACACGACATGCGCGGGGTTTCCGGTTGGCTCCGGGATCGCAGCCACGTGCACGACGGCATCGACGCCGCTCACGACGGCGAACGCCTCTCCGGCATCCGTCAGGTCGGCCATCTGGTAGCGGGCCGTTCCTTCGGCGCGTCGCTCAAATCCGGGGCGGGTCAAGTCCGTCGCGAGGACGTCGTGACCGGCGTCCAGCAGGGCCTGGGTGGCGGCACGGCCGACCTTACCGTGGGCTCCGGTGATAAGTACCTTCATGATTGCTCCTTCTGTGCTGCAGTGTTATGCGCGTCCGTTCGACGCGCTGTTGTGATGTGCGTGTCAGTTACGTTGCTTGCGCCACATGTTCAAAGCGACCGCGCCCACGATGATCACCCCGCTAAACACCTGCTGCCAGTAGGCGGAAATGCCCAGGAGGATGAGCGCGTTCTGGATCAGCAGGAGGAGTGAGGTTCCGAGTGCTGTTCCCAGGATTCCGCCCACTCCGCCGAAGAGGCTTGCTCCACCGATAACGGCTGCCCCGATAGCCAGCAGCTCGTATCCATTCCCGGCAGCGGGCTGGCCCACGCTCAATCGCGCGGTTTCCAAGATCCCTGAAACGGCGGCGAGGGTCGAGGCGATGACGAAGACCGAGATCTTCACGCGTCGGACTCGAATGCCCGACAGCTTTGCCGCTTCCTCATTTGATCCAACGAAGTAGACATGACGGCCGAACGTGGTGCGGGTGAGCACGAGGTGCGCCGCGATGGCGACGATCGCCGCGACCCAAACCGGGATGGGAATACCGAGATAGGCACCCTGTCCAATGAACAGGAATTCGGACGGGAACCCACTGATCGTCGAGCCACTGGTAATGCCCAGGGACAAGCCGCGGGCCACAGCCAACATGCCAAGCGTCACGACGAACGAAGGTATGCCCATGAACGCATTGATTGAGCCGTTCACGAGCCCCACAACGGCACCCCCGACCAGGGCGAGAAGCACTGCCACAATCGGCGAGATCCCCAAGTTTACTATGAAAACGCCGGTCAGGACGCTAACAAACGCGACCACGGACCCCACGGACAGGTCAATTCCGCCGATCAGGATGACGAAGGTCATTCCTACACTGATGATCAGGGCAAGACCGATCTGCCGTCCGACAACCGTGAGGTTCCCGGCTGTGAAGAAGTATGGAGAAGCCCACGACAGGTAAACCACGAGGAGAATCACGACCGCGGCGAGGGTTGACTCGCGCGCGGTGACGATCTTCCGCAGCGTTTTGCGGGTCTTCTGGCCCAGCGTCGTACGCGCAATCGCTGGTGCAAGCTGGTTGGTACTTGACGCCCCGTGCGTTTCTTGCTTCACGATCTCTCCATTGCTTGTCATGAACCGTCCTCCTGTACTCCTGTTGCCATAGCCATGACCCGCTTCTCGGTTGCCTGGGCAGCGTCGAGTTCGCCGACGCCGTAACCCTCTCTCATGACGAGGATGCGGTCGGCGATTCCCAAAACTTCAGTCAGCTCGGAAGAGATGACCAGCACCGCGACGCCTTCGCCGGCGATCGTACGGATCAGCTGGTAAATCTCGGCCTTCGCGCCAACATCGACGCCGCGCGTGGGCTCATCGAGGATGAGCAACTTGGGGAGTCGGGCAAGCCAACGAGCCAAAACCACCTTTTGCTGGTTCCCGCCGCTGAGGGTGCCGGCGGCGACTTCGATAGCCGACTCTCGCAGGCCAAGCTGCTTCGCATATCTGCGAGCGAGTTCTCGATCCTGGCGTTGCGACACTACGGACAACCGGCTGATCCTGGGCAGAGAGGCCGATGACATGTTCTCTCTGACGGGCAGCCCCAGGAATAACCCTTGGCGTTTCCGGTCCTCGGGCACGAAACCGATCCCTGCAGCCATTGCCTCATTCGGCGTCCGCAACGCCATCGGCTGTCCGTCAATGAGGATTTCTCCTCCGCGGCGCTTGACCGCACCGAAGATTGTCATCGCTGCGTCGCTCCGACCGGCGCCGATCAATCCGGCCAGGGCAACGATCTCTCCTGGTCGAACCGAAAAGCTCACGTCGTGCAGCAGCGCCCCGGAGCTGAGTCCCCGCACTTCCAGCGTGGGGATCGCCGTGTGGTCCACGGGAACGGTGCGCACCCCGTAGAGGTCTTCCAGTTCACGGCCAACCATCATCTGGACGATGTCGTTCGGGCTGGTTGTCTGGGCATCGCACACGCCCACAACCGATCCGTCACGCATGACCGTGATCCGATCGGCGATCTCGAAAATCTCACGCATGCGGTGCGAAACGTAGATCACGCTCACGCCGGTGGCGCGGAGCTGGCGCACGAGCGTGAGGAGGGTCGCCACTTCCTCTTCGGTCAGCGAAGAGGTCGGCTCGTCCATCACGACAACGCGAGCGTCGACGAGCAGCGCCTTCGCAATCTCAACCATCTGGCGCAGGGCGATGTTGAGGTTTCCGACGATCTCGTCTGGCGAAATGTTAATTCCGAGGCTGGTCAGGAGCCGACTGGCGCCGCTCTTCATCGCGTGGAAGTCAACGGTCCCGAATCGGGTCTTCGGCTCCCGACCAACGTAGATGTTCTCGGCAACGCTGAGATCATTGGCCAAGTTAAGTTCCTGATAGATGACAGCGATTCCATGGGCCTGCGACTCACGAGGCGAATGGACCTGAACGACCTGGCCGGACACCTCGATGACGCCTTCATCGGCACGTGCCGCACCGGCGAGTATCTTCAAAAGTGTGCTCTTGCCGGCACCGTTTTCCCCGACGAGAGCCATCACCTCGCCCGGCTCGACCGACAAGCTGACATCGCGAAGTGCGGTAACGCCTGGATACCTTTTGACGATACCCCGCATTGCGATGAGCGTGTGCTCAGCCATTGCTGCTCCCTTGTGCTTGGTACGGGTGTGGATGACATGCGGGGCCGGCGGATTCTCAGCCGACCCCGCAATCCGTGTGGATGCTAGTGCGCGGTCTTCTGGAATTCCGCCAGCGTGTCGGGAGTGACCGTCACGACGCCGGTGTCGACCACGAAGTCCTTCTCCAGCTTGGACGACTTGTTGTGGAAGTCAACCAGGATCTGGAGTGCCTGTGCGGTCATTCCGAAGGGCTTCTGCGAGATGAGCGCATCCACGCAGCCGTTGTTCATGCCCTCAACACCCTGCGGAACAACGTCGAAGCCCACGGCCTTGACGGTTCCGCACTTGTCGGCCGACTTTAGAGCCCCGGCGATACCGGGAAGGTCGGAACCGCCGATGCCGATGAATCCGGCGAGGTCCGGGTTGGCCTGAAGGATCGTCTCGGAGGCTGTCTGCGCGGTTGCGACGGATTCACCGGAAACCTCGGTGGCTACCAGCTGGATGTCGGGGTGCTTCGCCAATGCCTTCTTGACTCCCTCGAGGCGCTGGTTGAGGTTGACCGCGCTCAGGCTGCCGATCACAACCGCCACCTTGCCCTTATTGCCGACGCTCTTGGCCAGAGCCTCGCCTGCCTGGACACCGGCAGCGACGTTGTCCGTTCCGATGTAGCCCAACACGTCGCTGTTGGGAACCGGCCCGTCCCACGCGATGACCGGGATGCCAGCCGCCGTCGCCTTGGCGATGTTGTCGAGAACGCTCGCGGGGTCATTCGGTGAGATGGCAATCCCGGCAGGTTTGGTGGCGAGGATTGAGTCGAAGATGGCTACCTGTGCGGCGGCATCGTCTGTGTCCGGGCCGAGGAACTTGGCCGTGACGCCAAGTTTGGCCGCTTCGTCTTCCATTCCCTTGCGGGCGTCCACCCAGTAGGGGTTGTTGAGGGACTTGGGAAGGAACACGTAGACCGGCTTGTCACCGGTCGATTCTGCCGCCGGGCTGGTTTCGGTGGTCGTCGCGCTGCAGCCCGAGAGGGCGAAGGCTGCCGCGGCCAGCATGGCGGCGGCGATGGTGATTTTTCGCATTACTACTCCTTTGTAATCAGTGCATAGAACTGTTGCCGTGGGTACTGCTGCTCCTGGTGGACACCGTTTCTCGACCGCGTCCACTCGTAAATGACGATTCGTTGTTCTTATAGGCCCACGCCCGCCTGATTGCCTCGCAGAATACGGACTGCGTCCGCGAGGGTGGACTCATCCCCGACATTGCCGGCGAAGACGACGTACGGGAGGCCCTTTAGCCCCCGCCCGATACCGCCTTCGTGAACCCAGACCGAAACGATTCCGGGAAACAATTGTCCGACGACCGTTGCACGGCGAATGTCGAGCCCCTCTGTGGCCACGTCGCTTGAGGTTATTCCACCCTTGGCAAGTACCCATTTCAGCGGGACTTCGTCGACGGCTCGCGCAGCTAGCGTCACCAGCGCGTGCGATACGGCCTGAGCGATTACGAGGCTGGAATGACCCGAATCTCCCACGATTTGCTGCCTGCTTGACACGAGCAGCGCATCGGTTCGGTTGAGGGCTGCCACCAGGGCATCACCGCACCGGGACATTTCGTCGTCGGCCTGCGCCGGATCGAGCAGTCTCGGAACGTCCAATTCGATGGTTGCCAGATCGGCGACATCGCGCTTCAACCGCGCGACCTGTCGGGTGGTCAATTCAACATGGGAACCGACGACCACCAACCCGTTTCCCGAACGTTCTCCAGAGGCGAAGACCTCATCATGGGAGAGCGGTGCCCGACCCTTGATGCCGAGCCGCGCCGCGACGAAGGAGGGGCCGGTGCGGCTCAGTACCCGAGCCCCGTCCCCTTCCGCCAGGATGAGGCCCAGGACGACAACATCGAGATCGGCCTCATCCAGCGCATTGACAATGATCGGGGTGGCGTTTTTGCAGCTGCGGATAACGTCACGCACTCGTTCCGCCCCACCAACCCGGATGTCTTCGAGGCTGAGGCTGAGAACGCTGTCCGATGAGACGGCCGCGTGCGTTTTCTCCTGCACGTAGTCCCGCAGGTTGGAACTGGTGAACCCGAAGGTCGCATCCTGCGCGTAGTTCGTCTGGCCGACCGGTACAAAAGAGGTTCCGGTGCCGACATAGTGGACGTCGCCCTCGGTCACCCTTCCCGCCGCAATATACGCAGGGGCGATGATCAAGGCGTCGTAGGGCGTACCCGCTGAACGAGCGAGATCGATGAGCACGTCCGTTTCCAGGGGGTAATGCCCGCGCAGGGTCGAGTCGCTGCGTGTGATCAACGTGTAGTGCGCGCCCAGCTCGGTGGCGACTCGGTCGATGACGTCAGCGACGTCCCTAATGGTGGCCCGAGCTTCGTCTTGGTTCAGCCCTCGGGTGTTGGTGAGGATGAAGAAGCCATTCGCGGGCTGGTCGAAAGCCCAGTGAAGATCGTCAGGGGTCCACCCGGTGAGCACCGGGACACCCTGAACCGACTGGCTTCCCGTCGGATCGTCATCGAGCACGATCACCCAGGTTCGGCTGGCGGCGTTCGCTTCGCGAATCTGCAGGCGGGCCTCGGGCAGGCGCAGGACGGGGGGTCCGGCGACCAACAACTCGTCGGCATCCCTCACCTCCTCGGCGAGGTTCTTCGGCTTCATTCCCCGAGTTCCGCGACGCGCTGGGCCAGATATTCCACGCCGATGCGGGGGCTGGACAACACCGGAAGCTTCGTCTGCTCGTGCAGGCTGCCTGCAAGACGATTCATAGATGCCTGCGACAGGACGATCATGTCAACACTCTTCGCCAGATCCATGGCCTGTTCGGTCACCATTTCGTCGTGCTTGGCACGGTCTCCCGACATCAGCACATCGAAGGCACCGCTGCACAACCTCTGCTCGATCGTGACCGTTCGCCCGATCTCCGCTGCCCGTGCGGAGATGAGGTCAGAAGTCGGTCCGAGCGTGGTGGGGACGGTGGCCAGGACACCGATCTTGGTTCCCTCGCGGGCTGCCTGTATGGCCATGGCCTCGTCGATCTTCACGATGGGCGTGTGAACGCTGCGGGCAGCGACGTCCAGCGCCGGGCCCAGCGACGAGCACGCCGAGAAAATGATATCGGCGCCGGCCGCTTCTGCCGCCTGCGCAAGATGCGTCATCCGCAATGCGCTGTTCGCCGAGATCCCCTGCTCGCGAACGACCGTGGCGAGGACGTCAGAGTCAACGAAGTGAATGACCTCGGCGTCCGGAATGAGCTCTGCGATGAGGTTGTTGATCACCGGCTCCACGGAGACAAACACGAAGCTGGTATGCAGGATCGCAATCTTCTTTGACACGACTAATCTCCTTTGAGGTAAGACGCAGGACGTCTGATGACTTATCTTTATCGAAGCGCGCGAGCTTGTCAATCCGGTAAGGTAACAATTCCGAATCGGCGGCCACGGCAGGGGCCACGGCAGGGGCCACGGCAGGGGCCACGGCAGGGGCCGGGCATCCTCACAGGTACCGCGCCGGGCGGCGGCAGAGGCCCGGAGGGCGCGCCGGAAGACCCGAAACCAGGCGGGCACGGCGGCGGCAGTTACGCGCTCAAGCCGTCCACGACAACAACGGTGACGCCCTCGGCGACAAATGCGTCGACGATATCTTCGGAAGCGGAATTGTCCGTGACGAGATTCCACGGCAACGGAAGGCGAGCCCACGCATGGAACGGGCTCTTGCCCAGCTTGGCGCCGTGTGCAAGAACGTAGATCTTTTCTGCTCTCCGCGCCATGAGCTCCTTGAGCCTGGTCTGTTCCAGGTCAGCCTCGCAGATGCCGTTGCCTGGCGTGACGGCGTCGGCGCTGAGGAAGACTCGATCGAACGTCATTCGTTCCAATGCGGCTTCCGTCAGCGACCCCAGGAAACTTTGGCTCAGCCGACGCAATCGACCTCCCAGGCATTCGACCTGGATGCCTTTGGCATCTGCCAGTTCCTGGAGCACGGTCAACCCCACGGTCGCAACGCGAAGATCCCTGGCCGAGCGCAATTCATGGGCGACGGCAGCGACGGTGGAGCCGGCATCCAGCAGCAAGCTCTCGCCTGGCTGCACCCGGGCCGCGGCCCATCGTGCGATGGCACGCTTTTCCTCGTAGGCCTCGCCCATGCGTTCCCGTAATGAAGCTTCGGGGTGCGCGACGAGACCGAGTGCGCCTCCGTAGGTGCGGGCGAGCTTGCCTTGTGCGTTCAATGCCGCGAGATCCCGGCGAATTGTTGACGCCGTGACACGGAAGTGGATAGCCAGATCCTCGACGTTAGCCGTACCCGCCGTGGTGGCCAGGCGAACGATCTCCTCACGGCGGGTTTCCGACGGTGTCATGCGGCCACGCCCGGGCGAGTGGCCATCTCTGCTGCTTGGTGCAGCGCTTCGACCATGCTTCGCGGGTCCGCAATGCCCTTTCCCGCAATGTCAAAGGCGGTGCCGTGATCAACCGAGGTGCGAATCACCGGCGTTCCGACCGTGATGTTCACACCGGCTTCGATGCCCAAGACCTTGACGGGACCATGACCCTGATCGTGATACATCGCTACGACCAGGTCATAGTCGCCGCGACCAGCCAGGAAGAATAGCGTGTCTGCCGCAAGAGGACCGTACACATCGATGCCTGAACCACGCGCCGCCCTGACGCCGGGCTCGATCTTCTCGGCCTCTTCGCCCTGGCCGAACAGTCCGCCCTCGCCGGCATGCGGGTTGATAGCGCAGGCGCCGATTTTCGGCTGGGGGTTGCCCGCCCGCACTAGCGCCTCATGCCCACGGCGAATTGTGCGTTCCACCAACCCCGGGTTGATCTTCCTTACAGCGTCCACCAGGCCGATATGCGTCGTGACGTGGATGACCTTGATTCGGCTGGGTGACAGCATCATCGACACTTCATCCGTTCCGGTCAGGCTGGCGAGGAGTTCTGTGTGGCCCGGATAGAGGTGGCCGGCCGCGTGCAGCGCCTCCTTGTTTAAGGGAGCAGTACAGATTGCCTGGACCTCACCGGACATGACCAGCTCCGCTGCGACTTTGATGTATTCGTAGGCCGCGTGACCTGCCGCCGCGGACAGTTCTCCCCAAGGCAAGTCCTCAGGCAGCAACGCCAGGTCGATGACGTTGATCCGGCCCTGCTCGAACACGGCATCGGCAACGCTGTCGACGGGCACGATCGCGACCGTGGCCCCGATGAGCTCAGCGACTTGCCGCAGCCGGAGCGCGTCGCCGATGACAACGGGCCGGCTTTCCGCACTCGTCTTCGGGTCCAGGAGCGCCGCAACCACAATTTCGGGTCCCACGCCCGCACCGTCGCCCATCGTCACTGCTAGGACGGGCAGGTCCTGCGGTTCAAAGGTATTCATGAATGTGCCTTCCTAGGCATCTCCGGCTGGACGGTCCCGGCTGCCAGATATGCGTGGACGCGGTCGAGGATGGTGCGCAGGCTGCCGTGCCCTCCGAAAGTTCCGGGTCTGGTGACGACAAGCGTGTTGCGGTCGGTAAGTGAAAGTACCGCCCCCTGTTGGATTTCGGCCGGCGGCTCGAGCCACGCAATGCCTAGTGCGTTCAAAACGGAACGGGCTGCGCCACGATGCGCGTCATTCCTCACCTCTCCGATGCCCTCTTACCGTCCACGTTCACAGCGCTCCTGCGCACATCACGCTACTTGGCTTGCGCGTTTTGCGCAATCATGGCAGGGTAATCCACAGAAGAAGACCTGGCTGAAGGAAGTACGCCGATGCATGGAACGCATGTCGCAGGCCTCGACCTGCCCATCTCTCACGTTGCCCTCGGCACGATGACGTTCGGAGACACAGTCGACGCTGCCACGGCTGCCTCGCTGGTCGACGCTGCCCTGGATGCAGGCATCACCGTGATTGATACGGCCAACGTGTACGCCGGTGGAGCGAGTGAGGAAATCCTGGCCTCACTCCTACCCAAACGCCGCGATTCCGTTCTGCTAGCGTCCAAGGCGGGCATGCCGAATCCTGACGCCGGGGAGCACTCCCCGCTCTCCGACGCCGGTCTGCGCCGCTCTGTCAGCGGCAGTCTTCGCCGCCTGGGAGTCGAGCGCATCGACCTGTTCTATCTGCACCAGCCGGACCGCGCCACTCCCCTGGAGGAGACCATGGGCGCCGTCGCGGAACTCGTTCGGCAGGGGACGATCGGCGCTCTGGGCGTCTCGAATTTCGCTGCCTGGCAGATCAGCGAACTCAATTACGTCGCGGATGCCATCGGCACCCCGCGTCCCGTCGTCGCGCAACAGCTCTTCAACCTGGTGGCCAGGCGCATCGAGGAAGAATATCTTGAGTTCGCCGGCGCGACCGGCCTGCTGACCATGGTGTACAACCCGCTGGGCGGCGGTTTGCTCACCGGAAGTCACCGGTTCGCCGAGCTGCCCACTGAGGGGCGTTTCGGAAGTTCGAAGCTGGCGGAAATGTACAAACAGCGGTACTGGGATCCTCGGCTCTTCACCGCGATCGATTCCCTGGCAAAGATCGCTGCCGGCGCCGGCATCACGCTCATCGAACTGTCATTGCGCTGGTTGATGAATAGACCGGACGTCGGCGCTATCCTGTTGGGCGCTTCGCGGCTCGAGCAGTTGCACTCCAACATCCTCGCGGCGGAGAAGGGCCCGCTGGCAGCGGATGTGATCGCTGCGTGCGATGACGTGGGATTGACGCTCCGAGGCCCCATGGCCAACTACAACCGTTAGACACTTGCCCCAGAGCCGAGAACATCACGCACCACCCCAATAGAGATGAGAACCAATGCCGACCATTCCCTCAATCGTCCTCAACAACTCCGTCAAGATCCCCCAGCTGGGCTTCGGCGTATACCAAATCGAGCCTGGCGATGTGCGCGCTGCAACCGACCGAGCGTTGAAAGCCGGCTATCGCCACATCGATACCGCGGCGGCCTACGCCAACGAAGCGGGAGTCGGCGAAGCCGTACGCGCAAGCGGGATCCCGCGCGACGAAATCTTCATCACGACCAAGCTCCGCAACGCCGATCAAGGGCATGAAGGCGCTCTCAGGGCATTCGAGACGAGCCGCAAAGAGCTGGGGCTCGACGTCATCGACCTGTACCTGATCCACTGGCCCTACCCGCGCCACAACCTCTTCGTGGAAAGCTGGAAGGCGCTGGAGAAGCTTTATGCGGATGGTGTCGTTCGCGCCATCGGGGTGTCGAATTTCCTCCAGCCTCACCTCGACCGGATCCTGGCGGAGGGCGACATCGTTCCGGCCGTGAACCAGATCGAACTGCACCCGAGCTTCCAGCAGGCCGAGCTCATTGCGTACTCCGCCGCCCGTGGGATCGCCGTTGAATCGTACAGCCCCCTCGGCCAGGGACAGGATCTGACCGGTGCCGTCATGCGGAGCATCGCCCAGAATCATGGGAAGTCGCCTGCCCAGGTCGTGCTGCGCTGGCACCTGCAGCGCGGATTCATCGTCATTCCGAAGTCAGTGAGCGAGCATCGCGTGCACGAGAACATCGATGTCTTTGATTTCTCGCTCACCCAGGAGGAAATTGACTCGATCAATGGGCTCGAATCCGGGCTGCGGACCAGCGGCGATCCGGCCACTTTCGATTTCCCCCAGATCTAGTGGTTCGCGCGTCCTGAGAGCGTCTCCAGGGACGCAGTGGTGAATGCCCGCACCGTCTCCCGCCAGAGGTCAAGGATCCCCAGAAGGTTCTCCCCGTCCTCGCGGTGAGCAAGGATTTCCATCTGCAGCATGGACAGAACTCCGGTGCGCAGTTCTGTGTTGAAGTTCACCTTCCCCACCCCACTCGCCGGTGCCTGTGCCAGGTCCTGGGCGGCCAGTCCGGACGCTCCGTGGAGCACCACAGGGACTTTGGTTCTGCTGGTGATGTCAGCCAGTACATCCCAGCGGATCCGGGGCTCGCCTGCGTACCGTCCGTGCACATTGCCGATCGCAACGGCGAGCAGCTGCGCCCCGGAACGGGCTACAAAGTCGGCCACCTGCCCGGGATCGGTGAGTCCGGAGGCGTTCAGGGCAAAGGCCCTGTCCTCGTCCCCGGCTAACCCCCCCAATTCCGCCTCCAGCACAATTCCGGGGTCGCCGATGGCGTCCCGTGCCGCCCGAACCAGCTGGATGTTCTCCTCATAGGTCAGGGCGGAGCCATCCACCAGGACGGCGTCGGCGCCTGCAGCCACTCCAGCCAGGATGGCCGTGATGTCACTGGCATGGTCAAGCTGGATGGAAACGGGAACCGCGGCAGCGTCGGCAAGTCCCCGCAGGGCACGGATGAGTCGAAGCCCGACTGGCGAAGCGGCCGTCTTGGGTGCAACGAGCAGGATCACCCCCGCCCCGATGTGTTCCGCGGCTTCCACCACGGCCAGCGCCGTCGTGAAGTCGTAACAGGTGAAAGCGGGCACCGCAGCTCCGCGGGCGAGTGCGGTCCGGACGAGGACGTCGAGTTGAGTGCGCATATGAGACTTCCTTTGTGTTGGGTCAGGACCGTTTGGATGGTGCGAGAACTTTGATGATGGCGGAATCATCTGCCGCACCCAGGCCCTGCGCCTGGCCCAGCAGGTAAAGCTGTTCTGCGGCGGCGGCCAGCGGGGAGGGCGACCCGGCGGCGCGCGCGGCTCGGCCGACGATCCCCATGTCTTTTACGAAGATGTCCAGCCGGCTGAGCACCTGGGCGCCATCCTCGTCGTACGCCTGGAGGATACGAGGGCCGCGGTTGGACAGCATAAAGGAGCCAGCAGCCCCAGCCTCAAGCGCCTCGAGAGTCCTGGCCAGGTCCAGGCCGAGGGCATCCGCCAGCGCCAGCGCCTCGGCGGCTGCCGCAATGTGCACACCGCAGAGCAGCTGATTGACCGTCTTCAGCGCCTGGCCGTCCCCGGGCTTGTCTCCAACGATGGTGAGAGTGGAGGCGAGACACTCCAGAACCGGCCGCGCCCGTTCCAACGCCCGGGGCTCGGCCCCCACGATGATGAGCAGGTCGCCTGCGCTGGCCCGCAACGGTCCTCCCGAAAGCGGTGCGTCCACGAGGGCGACGTTCAGGTCGGCCAACCTCTCCGCCGCCGGGATCGCATCACTGCCGACGGTGCTGGTCAAGATAACGACGGAACCAGACGACAGTGCTTCGGCCACTCCGGTTGCACCGAAGAGCACGTCATTGAGTTGCTCGCCGGTTCGCACGGCGACTAGGACAATTCCTGCTCCGGAGACGGCGGCAGCAGCGGAATCGAAAGTCTCCACGCCGACGGCGGCAGCCAGAAGTCTCCGATCCTCATGGAGGTCGAAGCCGTGGACTCGGAACTGCCGGACCAGCCGGGTGGCAATGGGTAGGCCCATCGCACCAAGGCCCAGAACGGTGACGATGACCTGATTGGCGTGACTGTCGATCGGCGTTTGCATGGCGACATCTCCCGAAGATTGATGGCTGAACACGCTCAGGTTCGCACTGCGCGCGTGTCTGACATCTTATCTTTAGTAAGATCTGAACAGCGCGCGAGTCAGCGCGCTATTGCCGTACCCGTCGCGTGTGTGTCACACCGTAAGCTGAACAGGAAATTCCCGGGAGGAGAGCAGCATGGCACGTCAGTCACTGGTGGGCATGGTATCGGATGACCTCCTTAACCGGATCGTGTCCGGTGAATTCCCGCCCGGGTCCACCCTGCCGGGCGAGCTCGAGCTCACGGCGCAGCACGAGGTCAGCCGAATGACGGTCCGCGAGGCCGTCAAAACCCTGGAAGCCCAAGGCGTGGTCCGGATCGAGCGCGGGCGCGGCACCTACGTGAATGAGTTGCGGCGCTGGACATCGATGGGGGCCGTCCTGCGCGCAGCCGCCGAGGGCGAGAACGACGCCACTGCAGCGGTTCAGCTGATCGAACTGCGCCGAATGCTGGAGTCCGGTGCCGCCGAACTCGCTGCCCGCCGCATTACCGCGGAAGAACTTGAGAGCATGCTCGAGCACGTGACAGCAATGGGCGAGGCTCACGCGGCCAACGATGTCGGCCGCTTCGTCGAAGCGGACCTCGCATTCCATGACGTAATCTTGCACGCCTCGGGCAACGTATTTGTAGCCGTCCTTTTCGCACCGCTGTCACACGTTCTTTCAGCACGGCGCGCCCAGACCTCCAAAATCGTGCAAATTCAGGCGAACGCCCTCCGCGAACACGCCCAAATACTTGAAGCTCTGGCCTCCGGTGACCCCGAGCGCGCGCGACTCGCGATGGACAGCCACATGGCCCAGACCATGAGCGATCTCAAGACCTACGTTCTTCACATTTGAATCTTTGGATCTAACGTGGATCATGTGCCCGCTCCTTAGCGTCCGCGATCTCCCGGGAATCAGGCTTCCAGTCTGAATGGCAACCCGCAATCACGAGAGCGTCGATCGAATCCGCCCACGCCCACCCCAGTGGGGAGTTGACCTGCAGCCCGCCGAGGAGCGCTGCCGACAGATAGCTGCTACTGGTCACGGCGGCAGGGTGCGGACTTAGCCTCGATCCACCGATCGGCGTGGGGCTCGGGTCGGGCTCTGACCCGGGTTGGGGCTGTTGGGCGCGGTTGAACGCGGGGCCTCGCTGCCCGTGGTGTTCCACTCGTGGTTCTAGTCGTTTGGTTCGGGGGTCTTGTCGTCAGCTGGGCGCGGGTCGGGGCGCTCGGTGCTGTGGCGGAATAGGGTGGTCCACACGATTTCCCATGGCCATTAACCGGGCAGGTGGAGCATTATGCGTCTGGCGGACAATACGATCCTGGCTGGGACGGTGACGAATTTGCGTCGGATGGTGGCCGTGGTCGCTTTGGCCAGGTCGGTGCCGGCGATGGTCGCCGCGGCGCGGGTGAGGTTGAAGGCCATCGCGGCCGCCGTTGTCTGTCGCAGTGCTGCCGATCGTCGCGGTGTCGTCGACGGCCAGCCTCGGGGAGGGCGCGGGCGCGGCGGCGGCGCTCATCGCCGCTTACGGCGCTGGCAGTCTCGCAGGGTCGGTCGATGTGATGATTCGCCCTCTTCGAGGTGATGCGGACGTGCTCATGCCCTATCTCGCCCTGATCGTCGCTGCCGCTCTCTTCGCCGTGTTGCTCGTTCCGAATCTCACCGCCGCGGTCGTCGCGTATGCCGCGGTCGGCATCGCGAACTCGTACTTCTTCGCCGCCACTCTCGCCGCGCGTAGCGAACACTCCCCGGCCGCCGCGCGCGGGCAGATCTTCGTGTGGGTCGGCGCCCTGAAAATCACCGCAGGCTCAGCCGGAACCGCCGCCGCCGGTGCGCTCATCGGCACGGCGCTCCACCTTCCAACGGTCCTCGCCGCCGGCATCGCCACAGCCGCAGCGATCGTCGCAATCATTGACCGCCGGTTTAGCTCTCCCGGCCCGCGCTGAACCGCGACGTGGAACTGCTAATCGCCAGCGCTGCCCGCGTAGGTAGTGACCCGGGCAGCTTCGTTTCGCTTGCGCGCGTCATGACGGTCGGCTGTGCCACCAACGATGAATTGTCTCGCTATGTCGCTCGCAAGGGGGACCCTAACCGCACTCGCCCGCGCCGCGAATAATGGGCTGCGGCGCTCCGACTGAAGAGTCGCTCCGTTTACCCCGCTTGAAAGAACTTGGCTCTCAGCGGGCGGCGAACGGCGCGGCTTCCGGCCGACTTCATGCCGAGTTTCGCGGGTGCCACTTTGAGTGCCAAAAAGCCTCGGAAAGTGCCAGAACAGCCCGTATCGATACGTAGCAACTGGTGAACTACATCCACCAACTTCCGCGAAATCACGCGGGACTTGGGGATGGGAAGCCGCCGAGACTCGCAGTCCGGCTCGCATCAGTTGTTCTTGGTTCGAGTTCAGGTGCCCCAGCTTTAACCCCTGAGTTTCCGCGGAAACCAGGGGCTGTTTTGTTTCAGTCACCCGCGACAGGCTGCAGACGTTATGAATGCTCGCAAACGCCGCGTCGCCGAGCTGACCTCATGCACGGACAGTCACCTGATGAGCAGGCTTCGCAGTGCCGCTTCGCCGGAGGCGAGCCTGGTCGTGCCGATGGTCTCGCCCGCGATGAAATAGTCGAGTACGCGCGGATCCACGTAACTCTTCCGCGCGATCGTGGGCGTATTGCCGAGCACGTCCGCCGCATCCTGCATCGCCTGCGAGACCGCAGCGTTGCGTTCGCGGATGCTGTCGGCCGGTCCGGCCGCCGCCAGGCTGACCGCCGCGACGACAGTTCCACTCAGGGTGCGAAAGTCCTTCGCGGTGAAATCAGATCCCGTGCGCTCCTTGATGAACGCGTTGATCTCGGTGGCGGTGAGTGCACGGCGCTCGCCGCCCTCCGACCAGCTCAGAACAGGGTCGTCCGGGGAGCGATTGCCCTCCCGGAGGAAAGCGGCGAGGTCAGGATCCCTGATGCTGCTCTCCCAGACCTGACCGCTCTTGGCGGGAAAACGCAGGAACAGGGTGTCGCCGTCGAGTTGCACATGCGAGCTGAGAAGGGTCGAGAGGCCATGGCTGCCGTGCGCGTCGGTGTAGCGCTCGCTACCGATCCGCAAAGACCCGCTGTCGAGCATCCGGAAGGCCGCAGCCAGCGTGCGTTCGCGGGACTCTCCGTCCTGGCGCAGCCAACGGGTGACCGTTCCCCGTGCCGCCGGAAGGGTCTCGGCGAGCGCGAGCGCCCGATCGAACTTCACTCTGTCCTGTTTGAGGCGCCACGCCGGATGGTAGAGGTACTGGCGGCGGCCGGCGTCGTCCAGTCCCGTCGCTTGGATGTGGGCGTTCGGATGCGGTGCAATCCAGACATCCGTCCATGCCGGGGGGATTGCCAGGGCATTGAATCGGGCCCGCAATTGCGGGTCGGTTACCAGTCCACCGGCCGGATCCCGGTAGCTGAAGCCGCGCCCCGCACGCCGCCTGGCGAAGCCGGGCTTCGTCGTGTCGCTCCGTCGAAGTCGGGTCACACGGTGAAGATACCAGAGCTGCGCCAGAACCCGGCGCGGAAGCATTTCGGCGCCTCGACATAAATCGTCGATGGCTCGGGGCAGCTAGGGTTTGCACGTGTCGTTGGGTAGAGGGTTCAGGCAGCTGTGGGCGGGCAGTGCGGCCGGCAATCTGAGCGACGGCCTGATTTTCGTTGCGATACCGCTGCTCGCGACATCGTTGACGACGGATGCGATTCTCATCGCCGGCCTTGCCGCCATGTACTCGGCGGTGCGTTTGCTCGTGGTTGTCCCGGTCGGGGTCTACGTCGATCGGTTCGACCGTCGAACGATCCTGTGGATTACGAATCTCAGTCGGGCGGCGCTCCTGGTCATTATGGCGGTCCTGTTCGCGATCGGCCTGGGTTCCATTCCGCTTCTGTACATCGTCCTCGCCGGCGTCGGAATCCTGGAGACTGCCGCGGACAACGCGGCACTTTCGATCCTGCCGTCCGTTGTTCCCGCCAACAAACTGGACCAGGCGAACAGCCGCATCTCGGCAGCTCAACTCGTCGCCGATGAATTCGCGGGTCCGCCACTGGGCGGCTTCCTGTTCGCACTGGGGGTGGCGGTTCCGGTCCTGGCCGCCGGCGGCCTCTACACGGCGGCCGGGTTCTTCTTCCTCGCGCTCCCGCGCAAGGGCGCCGTCAACGCCCTTTCATCGCCTCGCCGATCCGTGTTCCGTGAAGCCGCCGACGGCGCCAGTTGGCTCCGCGGGCATCGTCTGCTGAGCGGCCTGGCTGTCGTCGGCGGGCTCGCGAGTGTCGCGTACATGATGCCGTTTTCCGTTCTGGTCTTGTTTGCCCAGCACAGGCTGGGACTTGGCCCAGCGGGGTATGGCCTGATCCTGGCGATTTCCGCACTGGGCGGTCTTGTCGGCTCGATCGTTGCTGCTCCTCTACGGTCACGAGTGGGATACGGATGGACGATCGTGGGAAGTCTCTGCCTCGGAGCCGTGGCCATGTTCGCGCTAGCGTTCGTCCGGATCCCGTGGGTGGCCGCCGCTCTCCTGGCCGCGTACATCCTGCACTCCGTCGTGTGGGGAATCTGCGTGGGGTCGCTTCGGCAGCGCCTAGTTCCCGAGGGCCTTCGGGGCCGGGTCAATGCATCGTCCAAGGTTCTCGGTCTCATCGGTCTCACGGTGGGCGCGGCTCTCGGCGGGGTGCTCGCGTCGTCGCTGTCCTTGTCAGTACCGTTTCTGGTAAGCGGCGCCCTTTTCGTCAGCTGCGGTGCGATCGTGCGGTGGCTCTTCCGGTCTGACCGGCAGAGTTCAGGGTCAGCTAAGACGCCGTGGACCAACTCGGCGCCAGGCCCAACCTTCAATTGACCCGGATCAGTGTCTTCTGCCAGCCGGTTGAACCGTTGGGTGCGATCGGGCTGGGCTCCTGCTCTTGCAGCTTGCCGTTCTTGTCGGTCGCCCGAACAGCCACATAGTGGGTGCCCGAGGATGCGTTCCAGTCCAGATACCACTGAACCCAGCTGTCCTGGTTGACCGGGGTCGACAGCGTCGCCTGCTGCCAGTCGCCGTCATCGATGTTCACCTCGACTCCTGCGATGCCGACCGTTTGCGCCCACGCCACGCCCGCGATCCTCGTGGATCCCGGATCGATGGCCTTATTGATGCGGGGCGTGTCGACGCGGGACGACAGTTTGATCGGAGCCGTCGCGCTGTACCCGCGGGGAGTCCAATACGCCGTGTCCGCCGCGAACGTCGTCACTTTCAGCTCGGTGAGCCATTTGGTGGCAGACACGTAACCGTAGAGCCCGGGCACGACCATCCGCACAGGGAACCCGTGCTCAAGGGGAAGCGGTTCGCCGTTCATGCCGACCGCGAGGATCGCGTTCAAGCCTGGGTCGGTCAGGGACGACAGCGGGGTGCTGGCGGTGAATCCGTCGGCGCTGCGCGACAGGACCATGTCGGCGCCCGATCTCGGCGATGCCAGGCTCAGGATGTTGCGGATCGGCACGCCCAGCCATTTCGCATTTCCAACCAGGTTGCCCCCGACCTCGTTCGACACGCACGTGAGCGTAATCACGTACTCGTCGAGCCCCATCCCGACGAGGTCATCGAAGCTCAGGCTCACCTGCTTGTCGACCAGGCCATCGATGGTGAGCCGCCACGTTTCGGGATCGATGGATGGCACGCTCAGCGCGGTGTCCACGCGATAGAAGTCCTTGTTCGCCGTGAACAGCGGAGATATGCCCGGAATGCGCAGATCGGCGCCCGCTGGAATCGTCACCGTCGAACGCGGCGCCGGCAGCTTCAGGGCTTTACGGATCCCGGCGATCGACGAGCTGGTAACGTTCACAACTCGTGCTCCGACGCCGACGACGAGAGCGATCGCTCCCGCCGTTGCCGCGAAGCGGATGAAGCCTCGCCGGTCCAGGGCCGCACGCTGCATATCCGGTTCGGCCACACTGTCGCGCCACGAGCGCAGTCGTTGAGCCAGCAGATACAGCAGCACACTGCCGGCCACGGTTCCGATGATGGTCGGCAGGGAGGCGAAGGGTGTGGCCGCAGCTCTGGTGACTGCGGAGGCGACCGAGGCGACGCCGGCGACGACCAGGACTGCGACACCGATCAGCGGGCGGACGAATTCAAGTACCCCTGCGGCCGCTGCCGCGATCCCGATCCCGACACCGAGACCGATCAGAAGGAATAGCTTGTCGTTCGATCCAAAGGTCTGGATCGCGAACTCCTTGGCCCACTGCGGCACGATGTCGATGACGAACGAGCCGACCCCCAGGATGGGGCTCCCGTCGCGCGCGATGAGCAACGCCACCAGCTCGGCGACCGCCAGGAATGCGCCGGCACTCACGACACCGGCAATGGCAGCCCACGGCCAGAGTCGCCGTCGCGTGGTGGTGAATTTGCTCGTGTCCATTATTGCCTCCGGCTTCGCCGGGGCGAGAAAACCCCTGCTTACCTGTATTCGGAGCCGATGCCATTTTGGATGGCCATTGCGCAACACGGATGCCGGAGGAATTTCTCGGTGTCCCGGCGCGGGATTGGACACCGCCGATGAGCAACTCGCCGTAAGTGATTCAAGGACCATCTCGGTCGCGCAACCGGGACGCGATCGGACGGCCCGAGTGCGCAATCGTCGATCTTCGCCCTATTCGCGCACTTTCTTCATGGGAACCTCTTGTGGGACGGTTGGACATGGTTCTTTCCGAATGCCTCGTCGCCGCCACGCCCCTTGTTATCTGCCGACCCCGGAAGGCGAGGTCGGCGGGCATCGCGTTACACCTCAGGCTGAATTCTTAGCCAAACCGCAAGGGGGCAAGAATGTCGTCCGCGATGCAGACGCGGCTTCGCGGAGCGTCGGATCGGTTATCGGAGGTCGGGGTGGAGTCGAAGGGCGACCCACAGGCCACATCGTCGGCAGGCCTCGGAGTCTCCGAGCGCGTGGAGACGACGGCGCGGGAACGGACGGCCACAGCAGGAACAACGGATCTCCGCCTTCTCATCCATGAGACGCCAGCGCCTCCTGAAGCTGTCCTTGCGTCGGTCGGCCAGCGAGGCCCTCGGGTGTCATGTAAACCCGGCACGCGAGGTCGTTGGTGCGCCCAGCAGAGGGAAACAGATCAGTGCCGTCAATGAGGATGGTCGGAGAGCCAGCGAATGGCACCTGCGCCGCCGCGGCGGATGAGGCAACGAGCGTGTACGTGATGACCGTAACCTGATGGCCGGTCGCATCCAGCGCCACGCGAAGGCGACGACCCGCTTCTTCCCAGCTGGGGCAATCGTCGATGTGGAGGATCTCCGCTTTCATGACGTGCTCCCGTTTCGTCGAAGGGCTCGTTCAATCAACAGAGCGGTGGGACTAAGAGCGGACCAATCGCGCGATCGCGGCCGAGGCCTCGCGCATCTTCAGGTCCGCCTCGTCGCCCCCGGCCGCGGCGGCATTCACGACGCAGTGGTTCAGGTGCTCGTCGAGAAGCCCCAGGGCCACCGACTGGAGGGCACTCGTCATCGCCGAAATCTGGGTGAGGATGTCGATGCAATACTTCTCGTCCGTCACCATGCCCTGCAGGCCCCGGGCCTGCCCCTCAATCCGGCGCAGGCGTTTGAGGTAATCATCCTTATTCGAGATGTACCCGTGCGGGCCGGAATGCGTCGCGCCCGCCGCTTCGGTCGATTCGTTCATGACACAACTATACCCCCTGGTGGTATCCGGGGGTATAGTGGATATGTACCCCTGGGGGGTAACACTGATCGAAAGGGACTGCTCATGTGCACGACCAACCAGAATGACCTTGGCCTGACCGACGCGTCCTGCGCCTGCGGAACGCATGCTCACGCACCAGCGGGTGCCGCCTCGACCAACGTCGGACTGACGACGAGTACCTTCGAGGTGGCGGGAATGACCTGCGGGCACTGCGTGAAGAGCGTCACCGAGGAACTCAGCCAGCTCGAGGGCGCAAAGAACGTGGAGGTCGCCCTCGTCTCGGGCGGCGTCTCCAAAGTCACCGTCTCCAGCATTGGCGCGCTTGACCCTGACGCGGTCGCGGCCGCGATCGACGAGGCCGGCTACGAGCTGGTGACCCCGGCCCGATGAGCGGTCAGCAGGTCGAACTTGTCGTAGGCGGGATGACCTGCGCGTCCTGTGCGGCGCGGATCGAAAAGAAACTCAACCGCATGCCGGGCGTCGAGGCATCGGTCAACTACGCGACCGAGAAGGCCACCGTCTTCGTGCCGGACGGCACGACCGTCGAGCAGGCCATCGCGACCATCGAGGCGACCGGTTACACGGCCGAGCTGCCGGCCCCTCCCGCTCTGCCGGATGCCGCCGACGAGCCGGACGAGGAAGTGAACAGCCTGCGCCGCCGGCTGCTGGTCTCCGCGGCGCTCGCCACGCCCGTCGCGCTGATGTCGATGATCCCCGCGCTCCAGTTCACGAACTGGCAGTGGCTCGCCCTCACCCTCGCCGCGCCCGTCGCGGTCTGGGGTGCCTGGCCGTTCCACCGCGCGGCCTGGGTCAACGCCCGCCACGGAGCGGCCACCATGGACACCCTGATCAGCGTCGGCGTGCTCGCCTCGCTCGGCTGGTCGCTCTACGCGCTGTTCTTCGGCATGGCCGGGATGGCCGGCATGACGATGGAATTCTCCTTCACGGCCGAGCCGGGGGCCGGGGCCGACGAGATCTACCTCGAGGTCGCATCCGCGGTCACCGTCTTCATCCTGGCCGGACGCTACTTCGAGGCCAGAGCCAAGAAACGCTCCGGCGCGGCGCTCAAGGCGCTGCTCGAACTGGGCGCGAAGGAAGCAACGCTGCTCCGGGACGGCGTCGAAACCCGGGTCCCGACCGCCTCGCTGATGGTCGGCGACCTGTTCGTCGTGCGCCCCGGCGAGAAGATCGCCACCGACGGCGAGGTCGTCGAGGGTAACTCCGCCGTCGACGCGAGCATGCTCACCGGCGAGGCCGTTCCGGTCGAGGTCGGCCCCGGCGCCGTTGTTGTCGGCGCCACGCTCAACTCCGGCGGCCGGCTCGTCGTGCGTGCCACCCGCGTGGGCTCGGACACCGAACTCGCCCAGATCGGCCGTCTCGTCGAGACGGCGCAGGCCGGCAAGGCCGACGTGCAGCGCCTGGCCGACCGAGTGTCGGCCATTTTCGTCCCGATCGTGATCGTGCTCTCTCTGGCCACCCTCGCCGTATGGCTCCTCATCGGCGCCGGCCCGGTCGTGGCCTTCACGGCGGCGGTGGCGACGCTCATCATCGCGTGCCCCTGCGCCCTCGGGCTGGCCACCCCGACCGCCCTGCTCGTCGGCACCGGGCGCGGCGCCCAGCTGGGCATCCTGATCAAGGGGCCGCAAATCCTCGAGTCCACCCGCCGCGTCGACACCATCGTGCTCGACAAGACCGGCACGGTGACCACCGGCCGGATGGGCCTCGTCGCCGCCATTCCCGCTGTCGGCGTGACCGAGGAGGAGCTCCTGCGTCTCGCCGGTGCCGCCGAGACCGGCTCCGAGCACCCGATCGCCGCCGCAATTGTCGCGGGCGCACAGCACCGTTTGGGCCCGCTGCCGCCGGTGGATTCATTCGCCTCCACGGACGGACTCGGCGTCCAGGCCGTCGTCGACGGGCACCTCGTGCTCGTCGGCCGCCCGCGCTGGCTCGCCGACGAGTGGAGCATCACGCTCCCGGTGGAACTCACGGACGCGCTCACCTCCTTCGAGTCGCTCGGGCAGACCGTGGTCGCCGTCGCCTGGGACGGGCAAGCGCGCGGCGTCCTCGCCGTGTCCGACACGGTCAAGGCGAGCAGCACGGCCGCGATCGCCGCCTTCCGCCGCCTCGGCCTGCGCCCCGTGCTGCTGACCGGTGACAACGAGCGCGCGGCGCGCGCCGTGGCCGCGGAAGTGGGCATCACCGACGTGCGGGCCGAGCTGCTCCCGGCCGAGAAGGCCGAGGCCGTCCGGGCCCTGCAACGCGAGGGTCGGGTCGTCGCCATGGTCGGCGACGGGGTGAACGATGCGGTGGCCCTCGCCACGGCCGACCTCGGCATTGCGATGGGCACCGGAACCGATGTCGCCATCGAGGCCAGCGACCTGACGCTCGTTCGCAGCGACCTGATGGCGGCCGCGGATGCCATCCGGCTGTCCCGGCGCACCCTGGCCACCATCAAGGCCAACCTGTTCTGGGCCTTCGCCTACAACGTCGCCGCGATCCCGCTGGCCATGCTCGGCCTGCTCAACCCCCTGATCGCCGGCGCCGCCATGGGGCTCTCATCGGTCTTCGTGGTGAGCAACAGCCTCAGGCTCCGCGGATTCCGCCCGCTGTCCGAGCCGACGCCGGTGCGCGACGCGACCTCGGGTGAGCTCCGAGATCTCGCCCCGGTCGGCTAGACACCGTTCTCCCAGCCGGCCGCTCGGGCCATCGGGTACTGTATGAGAGGCCCGAACTGTGCGTAACCAATCCGATTCGAACTGGAGGTGACATGATTGTGAACGACACCCCGATCTCGGGACGTCCCCGACGCCATGTCTTCCGCTCCGTGATCGTGTCGGTTCTGGCCACGGCTGCCCTGCTCCTCGGCTTGTTCGCCGCTCATTCTTCCGGTGCCGGCGTCGGCGCAGAGCATGAGATGGCCGTCGCTGCACCGGGCGCCTCAGCGCCAGCTGAGTACCTCACCGGTGCGAACGAAATGGTGGCCAGCGCTGGTGCTGATGCCGTCGTCGCCGTCGCCTCCGGCTTCGATGGGGGATGGCTCAGCTTCGGGGACGACTTGATGGCCGGTTGCGGCATCCTGGCGATGACCTGCTCGGTGTTGCTCATTGTCGTGGCTCTCATTCGTCTGACTCGCCAGCCTTCGGTGTACAGGCAACTTCTTGACGCCGGCGGTTTCGTTGTCAGCTCGTTCCGCACGATCCCGCTTCACGTTCACCGGCCCAGCCTCATCCTGCTTTCCATCAGTCGCATTTAGACGAACCCGCTCGCGCGCCAGCACCTGGCTGCGCCGCTTTGCCGTGCCCAACGGGTTCCCGGTTCGTAAATGATTGACAATGAATGGAAGAACAATGCTCAAAACACGCACCTACATCCTCGCCGCCGCCGCACTGGCTGCAGCCCTCACCCTCAGCGCCTGCACGGGCGGCACGGCCGGCACGAACGGGGGCGGCAGCTCCGACACCAGCAATACCCCGAGCGCATCCGCAGCGAACGCGGCCGACGTGACATTCGCCCAGATGATGATCCCCCACCACGAACAAGCTGTGGAGATGAGTGAGGACGTTCTGGCCAAGGACGGTGTCGACCAGCGCGTCGTCGACCTCGCCACCCAGATAAAGGCGGCGCAGGATCCGGAAATCAAGCAGATGAAGTCGTGGCTCACTGCTTGGGGGGCTGACGAGGACATGTCCGGGATGGACCACGGAAGCACCGGGATGATGTCCGATGACGACATGATGGCTCTCCGGGACGCATCTGGATCAGAAGCCAACAAGGTGTTCCTCGAGCAGATGACGCTGCACCACGAAGGGGCCATTGCAATGGCCCAGACTGAACTCGACGCAGGCGAAAACGCAGATGCCAAGGCCATGGCCCAGGCGATCGTGACCAGCCAGTCCGCCGAGATCCAGTACATGAAGGAGCTCCTGGCAACCCTGTAATCGACCTCGAATTGCTTATCTCGAATACGAGGCACGTCATCAACACGACACCAGAGACCCCAAGCCCATCGCGACGAAACACGAGGCTGGCCGAGGAGCGTGAGCGCGCTCGAAAACATCGACTGCGGACACGCCGAAATCAACCGCAAACACGCCGCAAACTGTTGCGGGCGGCCACGAAGCCCCTGCGGCAGCGAGCGTTCGCGTCGACGGCAATTGCTTTCGTCGCGCTCCTCACGGTCAGCGTGTCTCTGCCCGCCCTCGCCGTTAATCCTGGCGCCGTTGCCGGGCCACCGCACCATTCGGTTGCAGCCGGCGTGCAGAGTCTTCCGGTCAGCGCCGCGGCGTCGGTCACGGTTCAGCGCGACGGATACAAGGTGGGCACGGCGCCTCGGCCTGCGCCGTTCGCGTACTCTCAGACTGCCGGAACCTACATGAACTATCTCGGTCCGATCCAGTGGCCGTTCCTGACGGGTGTCCCGATCTCGACCTACTTCGGGCCTCGGGTGCCGCCGTGTGGAGGCTGTTCCAGCTTCCACAAGGGACTCGATATGAACCCCGGCGTTGGCACACCCATCCAAGCGATCGCTGACGGTGTGGTGCGCGAAGTGTCGCCGACGGACCAGGGCGGGCTCGGCGTGTACGCCATCATTGACCACAGGGTTGACGGTCGGCTCGTCAGCAGCCTCTACGCCCACATGCAGGAGGGCTCTCTCGCCCTGAGACCGGGGCAGCCAGTCGTCGTCGGGCAGCAGGTCGGAAGCGTTGGCAACACCGGTCAGAGTACCGGTCCTCACCTGCATTTCGAGATCCTGCTCGATGGCGTGACACCGACGGACCCGTTCGCGTGGCTCACCACGAGGGTGGGCCCGCTGTGATCGCCAATTCGCATGGGGCCGGTGGTTCTGGAGGTCAGCGTGTTTCCTGGCGGGGAGCGTGGGGCGTTGTCGTCATACTCTCGCTCGTCGCAGCTGCTGGCGTCATACAACCCGCACGGGCCACCGAGTACCCCTCCTGGGCGGACGTCGAAAACGCTAGGGCCAGTGAAGCCTCGAAGCGCACCCAAATAGACAAGCTGACCACCCTGATCGCGGGACTGAAGACAGACTTCGAGACCGCGAAGGGCATTGCCACGCGGCGGGGCGCCGAATATGAGCGCGCCCAGGGGTTGTTTGACGAGGCCACCTACCGCGCAACTATTCTGCAGGCGCAGGCCGACGAAGCCGCCAAGCGCGCGGATGCCTCTCGGAAGCAGGCAGGAAGACTGGCGTCCATGCTCTCTCGATCCGGTGGCACGGACCTCTCGATGACATTGTTCCTGAATGGCAGCGACTCGGAAGGCCTGTTCTCCCGGTTGGGTTCACTGAGCAAACTCACCGAGCGCACGAGCCTTGTCTATGCGCAAGCAGCGTCGGTCAGGAATTCCGCGACCGCGTTGACAAATCAGGCCAAGGTGGCGAAGAAAGCACTCGGCGCCCTGGCCGCAGAGGCACAGTCGGCATTGACCAGGGCCGTCGAGGCGAGCTCCGCAGTGCAACGAATGCTCGCCGAACAGCAGCAATACGCCGGCACCATGCAGGCGCAACTCGCGGTCCTGAAAGAGGGACGTGCCGCCACAGAAGCCGACTTCGCGAAAGGCGAGACGGTACGCCGTGCAGCAGCAGCAGCAGCAGCGGCAGCAGCAGCAGCGGCGGCGGCAGCAGCGACTGGGGGTGGAGGGTCACGTGACTCGGGTCAGCTCAGCGGCCAGGGCTGGGCGCTGCCCGTTTCCGGATGGATCAGTAGTCGCTTCGGGCCGCGCCCCAGCAGGCCTGTTGCCGGTGTCGGCGCGTTCCACTACGGGACGGACATTGCCGCCGGGTGTGGCAGGGGGGTATTCGCCGCAACGGCGGGAACCGTTGTCTACGCTGGTGACCTCGGTTCCTACGGAAACTGGGTTCTCATCGACCACGGTAACGGCGTCCAAACCGGTTACGCGCACAACAGCAGGGTGCTGGTCAAACCGGGTCAATCCGTGGATGCCGGCGCGGCGATCGCGTTGGTCGGGACGACCGGAGCGTCAAGCGGGTGCCATGTGCACTTTGAAACCCGTGTCGACGGAGCCCGCATCGACCCAGAACGCTTTATGAGCGCACGGGGAATCCGCCTTGGTTAGCGGCAGACTGGTGCCCACGGAGCCGACCGCAGCGGGAGCACTTGCGGTCGCGGCTGGGCCGCGTTCGACGTCGCTCTCTTCGAGAAAGAGAAGGAGGCGCTCATGCGCGCACGAATCTGGATAACGGTCGTCGCGGTCGTTATCGGCGCTGTCATCGCCGGCGGCTGGATAGCGGCCATCGGCGGTGGCGTGCCCCGGGAGCAATCAACGGGCACCGTCGGGCCGTACGTCGGCGGTGATCTCCACGTGTTGACCGTGCTTCAGGACCGGTTATACGTTGGAGGGCACGACGGCGGGGCCGTCTCCGCCGACGGCGGCGCGACGTGGACACAGCTCCCGTCGCTGGACGGTGCCGATCCCATGGGGGCCGCCGCGGCCGGCGGGGAAACGCTCATCGGCGGACATCCGGGCCTTTACCGTTCCTCCGATGGCAACACCTTTTCTCGCGTCACAGGTCAGGGCGACCTCGGTGACGTCCACGCCCTGGGCGGGGCCGGAGACACCGTGTACGCCGGCACGCCCGAGCGCGGGCTGCTCGCCAGTGGCGACGGCGGGACGACCTGGACGACCCGCAACGCCCAGGCGGGACGGACGTTCATGGGCATCATCCTGGTCGATCCACATGACCCACGCAGATTGATCGCACCGGATATGTCCACCGGCCTCGTCACTAGCGCCGACGGCGGCATCACCTGGACGGCGCTGGGCGGTCCCAGCGGCGCGATGTCGGCGGCCTGGGACCCGACCGACAGCCGGACCCTGGTGGCCGTCGGCATGGCCGGCAGCGCGATGAGCGGAGACGGCGGCCAGACCTGGACCATCCTGGCCGTGCCAGAGGGCACGTCCGCGGCCACGTTCTCCTCGGACGGCAAGACGCTCTACGCCGCAGCGCTCAGCGGCAGCAACGCTGCCGTTTACGCGAGTACCGATCGGGGCCGGGCGTGGAAGCCACTGACCTAGGTAGACGCGCGAACGCGGGGCCTCCGCAGCGGCCGCCGTCGTTGTGCCAGCTGGGCGGGGGTGCGTTGAGCGCGATCTCGTCCAACGGGGAAATCGTAGTGGAGGTGACATGAAGCTGAACGCCAACCCGATTCTTGACCGGGACTCATCCTCAACATCGCGCCCTGGACCGTCCCGACAAGGTCTTGCTGCCATTCCAGGCCCTCATCGGTTTTGGATCTTCGGCTCCGGTGCCGCGTCGTGAGACCTTGCACGAGCGCGAGCCTTCGCCCGAGACACTGGCTCTCTGGTTGCGAACGCGAGCCCGCGTTCGAGCGGTCCCTTGCCGAGAACGATGACCGCGAGCGCGAAACCCCCAGACCCCAGGATTTCGGCAGTGGAACCCGAATGTGCCCGGGCGGTCAGTCCGGGTAGAACGTAAGCCGCGCCGTAGCCCAGCACCGCCGCGAGCACGCCGCCGGCGATCATCCAGAACTGGGTCTTTGCGCGGCCGAGGTCGGAACGGTCCGCGATGAGGCCGACGAGCAGAAACGGCAGGAAAATCAGCGCCGGGTAGTCGCCGGTGAGGAAGTAGCCCCGCACGAGGGCGGCCAGCGGTTGCATCGTGGGTCCGGCTCCATTGAGGGCGGCCGCGAGCATAGGTGCCCCCACCAGCAGGACTGCGGCGCCGAGTCCGAGGGTCCACCGCAGCACGATGAGCCCACGAAGTACGATGCCGACGACGCGACGAACATCCCTAAGATCGTGAGTCCCCGCGCAATGTCGAGTGCGACCACGCGCGAGGCGTTGGAGGTCAACACAGTAGACGACAACACTGTGCCTCCAAGTCTCTGTATCGTCTTCGGACAATCAATAGGGAGAGGACCCCCCCGTCACGCGCGGTGCGGAACCCGCTGCTCGAAGGGAAGCTCGAGAAATCCAGGTCTCCGGCAAGGCTCCCGGCTTCTAACGCGCGCCACTCGGCGCCGGTGCCGATTCGACGACCTTCGTATCGTCGACCGGCTCGCTCGGTAGGGGCAGGGAGAGCCGTTTCAGGAGCAGCGCGTTGACGGCGACGATGACACTCGAGCCGGACATCGAGATGGCGGCGATTTCGGGGCTGAGCATGAGGCCCAGCGACGGGTAGAAGACGCCGGCGGCGATCGGCAGCGCGATCACGTTGTAGCCGATCGCCCAGCCGAGGTTCTGCCGCATCTTGCGCAGGGTTCCCTTCCCGATGCGCAGGGCCACCGGGACATCGAGCGGGTCGGAGCGCATCAGCACCACGTCTGCCGTCTCGATGGCGACATCCGTGCCGGCGCCGATGGCGATGCCGAGGTCGGCCTGGGCCAGCGCCGGGGCATCGTTGACGCCGTCGCCGACCATGGCGACGCGCTTTCCGGCCGCCTGCAGTTCGGCGATTTTCGCGGATTTGTCTTCGGGCAGTACTTCCGCGATGACTGTGTCGATCTTCAGCAGGGACGCGATCCGCTGCGCGGTTGCTTCATTGTCCCCGGTGAGCATGACGACCTCGATGCCCGCGTCGTGCAGGGCCGCAACGGCCGCGGCGGCGGTCTCACGGACGGCGTCGGCCAGGGCGATGACGCCGGCCGCTTGACCGTCCACGGCGACCAGGACTGCCGTGCGCCCAGTGGCAGCGAGCTCTTCGCGTTGCGCGGCCACCGGGCCGATGTCGATGCCCTGGGCGAGCATGAGCTTGCGATTGCCGACAAACACCTGGCGGCCCGCCACTGTGGCACCGGCCCCATGGCCGGGAACGTTGCGGAAGTCAGCTGCGGAAAGTGAGGGGACGCCCCTGGTTTCGGCGTAGGTGACGACCGCAGCGGCGAGCGGATGCTCCGACTCCCGTTCCACGGCGGCGACGAGGGACAGCAGTTCGTCCTCGTCGATTCGAAGCGCTATGAAGTCGGTCACTTCCGGCTTGCCCTGGGTCAGGGTTCCGGTTTTGTCCATCACGACGGCATCGATCCGTGCCGCGGTCTCCAGCGCGGTGGCGTTCTTGAACAGGACGCCCCGTTTCGCGCCGAGGCCGGTGCCGACCATGATGGCCGTCGGGGTGGCCAGACCGAGGGCATCCGGGCAGGTGATGACGACGACCGTGATGGCGAAGAGGATTGCCGTCTGGACGGTTGCACCGGCCAGTAGCCACGCCGCGAAGGTGGCACTGCCACCGATCAGCGCGACGAGCACGAGCCAGAACGCGGCTCGGTCGGCCAGGCGCTGCCCCGGGGCTTTGGAGTTTTGCGCCTCCTGGACGAGTGCCACAATTTGGGCCAGCGCGGTGTCCGCGCCGACTTTGGTGGCACGAACGCGAAGCGTGCCGGTCGTGTTCACCGTGGCGCCGATCACGTCGGAGCCAGGCGCCTTGGCGACCGGCAGGCTCTCCCCGGTGACCATGGACTCGTCGATCTCGGATTCTCCGTCCTCGACCTTGCCGTCCGTCGGGATCTTTGCCCCGGGCCGCACCATCATCAGGTCGCCGGGCATCACCTCTGACGTGGGGACTTCCACCGGTTCGCCGTCGCGGATGACCAGCGCCATCGGCGGTGCGAGCTCCAGCAGGGTGCGGATGGCGTCGTTGGCGCCGCCCCTGGCGCGCATCTCGAACCAGTGGCCGAGGAGCACGAAGCTGGCCAGCACGGTGGCGGCTTCGTAGAACACCTCGCCGCCGCCGGTCAGGGTGACGACCAGGCTGTACAGCCACCCGGCCCCGACACCGACGGCCACGAGCACCATCATGTCCAGCGTCCGCGCCCTCAGCGCCCGGACGGCCCCGTCGAAGAATATCCAGGCGGAGTAGAAGATGACCGGGAGGGAGAGGAGCAGCGCGAAGATGTCGTCCCGGAGGCCGAACGGGGCCGGCACGGTGAATCCAAGGACTTCACGTCCGATCGGGGACCACAGCGTGATCGGCACGGACAGGGCTGCCGCGACGATGAACCGGTTGCGCATGTCGCGGATCATGGAGTCCATGGACATTTCGCCGTGGCCGCCGTGGCCCATGGCCTCCTGCGCGGTTCTGGTGACAGGTTGGGCGTGGCCGGCGTGGCCGGCGTGGCCGGCGTGATCGGGATGGGCGGGGACCGGCTCCTCGACAGCGGCTGTCGTGGCCTGTCCAGCCTGTCCAGCGTGTCCCTCGTGCGACACGTGCGTGCCGCTCGCGTGTCCGTCGTGCGATGTGTGCAAGCTGCCGGCCGCCATGGGGTCGCAAATGTGGTTCGGGACGGAGCGACCAGAGCAGTGATAACCGCAGTCCCGAACCCAGCGCGCGAGGTCTGCAATTGATGTCAACGCTGGGTCAAAGGCGACCGTGGCGGTCTGCGCAACCGGATTTGCCTCCACGCTCAGCACCCCCGGTCGGCGGGAGAGCACGGATTCGGCGACGGCCTTGGACGAGGCCCAGTTGACGCCTTTCACCTCGATGACTGCGGTTTCAATTTGCTGACTCATGCGAACTGTTCCTCTCTGGAATGCGATGCCGTCGGCATTCGACGCGCGCCCACGCCGAACCCTAAACCGGTCTGGAACCCGGATCCGATGCTTGCGCCCGGGCTGGTGGCAGGATTTTAGACGCGGCTGACGGACAGCTCAACGAGCGAAACCGGGTGCGTTTTTTGCGACGCGAACACCGGGCGAGCCTCGCCCGCAGAGTCATCGATACGACCCAGGTCATTCGGTTCGTTCTGCCGAGGGAGGGAAGGCGTCATGAGCACAGGCGTGCTGGCAGGCGCACACGAAGCAGTCGATTCACCGTCTGGGCAGTGGCTCTGGCAATCCGGGCAAGATGTCTGCCGGGTCTCACCGGCGACGCTGGCGAGCGACTCCAAGGCCAGCGGCCCGGCCGAGGGGCTTGTGAGGGATGTTCCTGGCGCATCATCGCCCTGAACGTGCAGCGTATGCAGACCGAGAAAGAGTGAGATAACGGCGACCAGGATCACGGCCGCTGAGACCGCCGCGGGCGTCCTCGCAAGCTGGCTCGAGCGTCGCGTGTCGATCACTGCGTCGCACCTCCAAACGGCGTTGCGTCTGCTTCTCTGGGTCGCTGGTCCGAGCATATCGACGAATGGGCAATCCGGCCGATCATGAGCGCTTCACCGCGTGGTTGACGATCGAGAGGTGGTGGCGCGTCGCGTCCTGGCCGCCCAGCTCCTTGAGTACGACATACATGTCGACCTCCGGATCCTTGACGTCGACGACCATCGTTCGTCGAAGCAATTCATGGCAATGGTGGACATGACGGGTCCTCTCGACCACTCAGTACATGCAGGTTGTTCATGGCCGTTTCCGCAACCCTCGCACAAGCGGCGCCTTCCCGAGGGCGGTGCGCTCGACGGCGTCGACCACTCGCACGTCGAGGTCGGTTCCGACGACTCCCGCTGATTCCAGGGCCGCCTCCACGTCGGCGCGAACCTGCTCCACCGATGCCGACGCGGCCAGGCCGGCGAGCAGGACTCGCAGGGATGCCGGCTCCTGGATGACCTGCCATCCCGCGATCGTTGCGTCGTCCAGGACGTTGTGGAAGACGTTGGGGTGGATGCTCACCTCGGCTGTGTTCCCGGGCAGCATCAGCACGTCCTCAATTCGTCCCTCAATTCCGGCCAGGAGGGCGAATGAACGACCGCACGGGCAACCCCGACCGCCGATACCGACGCTGTCGGACATCTCATACCGGATCAGCGGCAGGGTTCGGGAGAACAAGACGGTGACCAGGATCCTGGCGCCGATCGTCCCGGCCGGAACCGGCAGGCCGGCCTGGTCCACCGGTTCGACAATCACCAGATCCTCGTATATGTGGCTGTTGTGGAACACACATGGCGACGCGATGCCTGCCGTCTCGGTAGCGGCATAGACGTCAAAGGGCGCCGACCCCCACGCTGCCCGCATTTCGGCGGCAGCATGCTCGCTCAGCACCTCAGACGCAGACACTACCGACTGCGGCGAAATACGCAAGCGGCCCGCGCGCTGCTCGGCAGCCAGAGGCTTGAGGGCCGACGCGTACCCGACAAGGAGCCGAGGCTCGAAGGCATTGAGCTCGGCGACAATCTCGACCACTGGACTTGTGGCGTCCAATCGGAGCGTCGGCACCAGCCGGGATCGCAAGGAGGCCCCGACCACCGCCGACTGATGCGTCGGCGTGCGGGAACTCACCACAGCGACCCGCAGCGGATGAGTCAATCCGGCCGGCACTCCGGCCCAGTCGTTGGCCCGGGCGTACGAGGCGAGCACCGTGGCCCATTCGCGCCGATTCCAGATAAAGATGCCTCGCCGCCCGGTCGTGCCCGCCGTGGCCGCTGCCCACCAGCGACCCCGCCAGGGGCGCCCGGGGTCCGCGCCGCTCGACACCAGGTTCCGCAGATGCCCTTCCACATCCGCTAGCCGCAGCCCGGGGTCGGTCACGGCCTGGTCGAAGTGGCCCATCAGGTCTGCCTTCGTCACCGGAGGCAGTTGGGACAACGGCGCGTCAAACAAACCAGCGTGGTGCTGTCGATAGAACTCGGAGCCGGCGTATGCCGCCCGGCGAAGATCCCGCAAAGGCCGTGCCTGATGTGCCTCGATCTGGCGGGTAGTCCAGTGATCCCGGCCCTTCCAGCGTGCACGGAGGTACAAAAGCTTTGACAAGAGGCGAATATCCATGCGGAATCCCTGTCGCAAACGAAACGGTGTGGCCTGATCCGGCCTCATCATATCCCTATACACGGATACCCTCCAGGGGTACCATGGGGCGTAACAAGTGCAACGTGCCAGCGGATAGAGGAGTTAGCCATGATGTGGGGATACGGCGGGAATATGGGCTGGACGTGGCTGTTTGGGCTGCTGATGCTGGTCGGGATAGTGCTGCTTGTCGTGCTTGCTGTGCGCGTGTTCAGCGGAGGCAGCAGTCGTAGCGGAGGTCCTGGCGCAACTGGTCCGACACCTGGCCCGAGCCGGGCTCGTCAGATTCTCGACGAACGATACGCCAAAGGCGAGCTGACGGCCGAGCAGTACCGGGAACAGGTCCAGGTGCTCGGCGAGAACCCCTAGTGGAACCGATCAGCCGCCGCGGCGCTTTGACGCTCGGCGGTCTGGGGCTGGCGGGCACAGTGGTTGGTGGCGCGGGTCTGCTGTGGACGTCGTCATTGGCAGATGCCGCGCAGCCGCAGCCGGGAGAAGAACTCGCGGAGCCATCAGAACTGCGCAGCGCGAACGGCCGGTTGCAGCTTCGCTTGGACGCGGCCCTCGGCACGGTGCAGATCGGCGGGCGCAGCGCCAGTGCCCTGAGCTTCAATGGCGGTATTCCAGGACCAACCCTTCGACTTAAGGCGGGGGACCGGCTTGGGGTGGCCTTGCACAACGGTCTTGACGACCCCACGAACCTGCACGTGCACGGCCTGCATGTCTCGCCCGAGGGCAACGGCGACAATCCGTTCGTGATGATCGAGCCGGGCGAATCCTTCGACTACGAGTACCAGCTGCCGGCGAACCATCCGCCAGGCTTGTACTGGTACCACCCCCACCACCACGGTTTCGTCGCCGATCAGATCTTCGGCGGCCTTTACGGGGCGATCATCGTCGATGATCCCGAACCGATTGAGGCGGCCCGGGAACGGGTGCTCGTGATCTCGGACATCACCCTGGACGGGCTGGGGCGCATCCCGGCCGTCTCACAGATGGAGCAGATGCTGGGCCGGGAAGGCGAACTCGTGCTCGTCAACGGCCAGGTGAACCCTCGGATGAGCGCCCGCCCCGCTGAACGTGAACGGTGGAGAATTGTCAACGCCTGCGTGTCCCGGTACCTGCGGCTTCGGCTCGACGGGCAGCGGATGCAGCTGCTCGGCATTGACTCGGGCCGGTTCGGCGCCCCCGAAACCGTGGACGAGATCGTTCTCGCGCCCGGCAATCGGGCGGACCTGCTGGTCACGATGGCCGACGGCACGGCGGTGCTCGAGACGCTGCCATACGACCGGGGCGGCCCCGGGGGGATGATGGGCGGAGGCGAACGGCCGCGCTCCGGCACGTCGACCGGTCGCGTCTCGCTGGCGACCCTGACCGTGGCTGGCGAGGAGGTCGCAGCGCCGCCAACGGTGCCGGCCCAGCCGGCGCCCCGGGACCTCCGTGGCAGAGCCGTCACGGCCCGCCGCGAACTCACCTTTGCCATGGGAATGGACGGAATGATGGGCGGGGGTGGCGGCATGATGAGCTTCACCATTAACGGCCGGGAATTCGACGGGGACCGGGTGGACACCACGGTCGAAGCGGGCAGCGTCGAGGAATGGTCCCTGAGAAACACCAGTCCGATGGATCACCCGGTGCACCTGCACGTGTGGCCGATGCAGATCGTGGAGTCCGATGGTCGCGCCCCCGACACCGCGATCTGGCAGGACGTTGTCAACGTGCCGGCGCGCGGCCAGATCCGGGTGCGGATCGCCTTCGACGACTTCGCCGGACGCTCCGTCTACCACTGCCACATCCTCGACCACGAGGACAACGGCATGATGGGCGTCATCGAGGTGCGCTAGAGCTGGTGTCGTGAGATCCAATTCGATCCGAACGCCAGTATCGAGCCGATCAGCAACACGGTCGCAAGAAACTTGAGCAAATGTCGGCTTAAACACCGTTCACTCAGGCTAAGGACGTAGCCTCGGTGCTTATGCACTTGGCGTCATGATGACCTCCTTGTCGCAATTTAGGGCTCCTTACTCACTTGTGAGTGCCGTTTCCCCGGACCTGGTCCCGGCTGGAACGCCCCCGCTCGAGTGTCCTACCGCCCCGCGCGCTCCGCCGCGATAACGAGAGTTGAATCATGCGTCCCATCAAGCTGTGTCCGCTTTGCCCTGCGCCGAGAGGCGCCCTTGAATAGCCGCGCCAACGGGGCGTCACCAATTGACGAGCCCCGCGATGCATCGCTTCCAGCCGAGGGCAGGGTGAGGACGTCGATGCGGCGCCACATGATCGGGCCGGTCGCTATGGTTTTCGTTGCCCTCCTCGCCGTCAGTGGTTCCGTACCGGCATACGCGGTCGCACCCGACCCGCCTTCCGGACCAGGGCAGAACGTACCGATGTCCAGGCCGGCGCAGAGCCTGCAGGTCAGTCCGGCTGCAACGATCACAGTCCAGCGAGACGACTACACCTCTGCCGCGGCTCCAAAACCGAAGCCCAAACCCAAGCCCGCCGCGCAAGTCCAAGCCGCCAGCGTCGCCGTCGGAACCGGCCAAGGCTGGTTGCTGCCGGTAGCAGGCCGGATCAGCTCTGCCTTCGGCCCGCGCCCCAACGCGCCGGTCGCCGGTGTCAGCTCATTCCACAAGGGCGCCGACATCGCCGCGCCCTGTGGCCAGCCCGTGCGCGCGGCACAAGCGGGAACCGTCATCGAGGCCGGATATCAGGGCAGTTACGGCAACTGGGTCCTGATCGATCACGGCAACGGAATCCAGACCGGTTACGCCCACAACAGCCAGAACGTTGTGACCAAGGGCCAGCGAGTTGCCGCTGGCGCCACGGTCGCCCTCGTCGGATCGACCGGCGCGTCGTCGGGTTGTCACGTGCACTTCGAAACCCGTGTTGGCGGAGCCCAAGTTGATCCGGTGTCGTTCATGAGCTCGTGGGGCATCAGGCTCGGCTAAGAGTAATCGCCACGAGGCGAACGACCTCGTCAACGGTCGAAGTAGTCGCGCATTAGGCTGGACGCATGAGGCAGACGGCGAGTTGGCGGGGCAGGACTTCCCGCCCGACGGGCTCGAAGGCGACCGACCTGAGTCACCAGTTGACTCCGCCCACAGGGCATATCGTGCAGCTCGATGTCGGCTGAGATTTCTCGCTCTACCCGCCGATCGGGCAAGCGATTCGTGAGGCTATTTTCCGGCACGGTCGCCATCCTCGCCGTGGTGGTCGGCGCTCTGACGGCGGCGAATTTCACGCAGGGGCCGCGTCTCACTTCCGCCGAGCTCAACCTCGAGGGGGCTGTAGCGCGAAGCGGCCAGCGTCTGTTACTGCAGACCAACCAGCCGCTCGTGTCCGTGGACGAGAAGCAGGTGACGGTCGAACCGAAAACGGATGTCACTGCGACCGTCGCCGACTCCGCGATCACGATCCAGTTCACGGGCATCCTCCGCTACAACACCACGTACACGGTTAAGGTCCGCGGAGTCCAGGGGACATCCCAGGACGCCACGTCAACACTGGAGCATTCGTTCACCACTCCGGACAGCGACATCTACTCTCTCCAGCGCGATGTGCGCGTTGACGACGCCGGGCTGAAGCGGTCGGACACGATCCGACGGACGACGATCCTGGGTCGCGGCTCCGGGGAGGCTGTCTTCAGTGCGCCACGAATCCAGGAGTACGGCGTCCTCGCGGACGCTCTGGCTGTGGTCACAATCGGCGAGGACGAGACGTCTTCCCTGGAGATCGTCTCTCTGTCTGGCGCGGCGCAGGTACCGGTGCCTCTTCCGACGGAGGGGACGGTTAAGCGGCTGCGCACGGCCGCGTCGGAGAACCTCATCGCCTACACCTTCACGAGTTCCCCGACAGCTCCCGGGCCCAAGTACCGGGATACCCCGTTCGTCTACGATCTGGCCGCCGGTTCGGGCCTTCCAACGGAGGTGGCGGGGCTCGACGGGCGGCCGATGTCAGTGGTTGATCTGGACTTCATTCCTGGCACGACCTCGCTCGTGGTCCAGGCGGAGGATGAAAACGTGTTCCTCCTCGATGCTCTCAAGGAAGGCAAGAAGGGCACCCTCACTCCCCTCGGGCAGCATTCTGAGATCCGCGGATTCATCCCCGGCACCAAGGAGCTCGTGGTCGCCGATCCGACACAGGGCGCGACCATTGACCTCACGGATGGCACGGTGACGGTGCTTGACCTTGCCGAGAGCGTCCTCAGCGACACGGCGTACCCGGGCCAGCTCGTCCTCCTGGATGGCCAGGGTCGGTATGCACGGCAATTCGATCAGGAGTCGACAGACACCACGGAGATGATCTCTGCGATCACGGTAACTGACGACAACGGCTCGAAGATCGTCTACCAAACGCCATCCGAGTCTTCCCGCGTCCGTAACTTCTGCGTTTCTCCGAACGGACAATTTCTCGCCGCGGAGATCTTCTCCACGGATGGTAAGAGCGACTCCTACCCCAATCTCCCGGCCACCACCGGTTTGACGATCGTCCTGATTGACCTGGAAACGGGTGCAAGCAACCGCAGCATCTCCGGGTTCCTCCCCGGCTGGTGCCGGTGACTCCCGGCCGGCGCCGGAAACTCACATACGATGTGCATATGAGCCAGACCCTCACCGTTCGGCGCGGGCCTGCACTCCGGTTGACGCTGGGCCTCACCATCCTGGCCGCGCTCATCCTCACTCGGATCGTGTCCCCGCCCACGGGCGAAGCGGGGATGGCGGATGCCGCGCGCGACTTCGTCACACTGTCGATCAGCGTGGTCATCGAGTCCCTCCCGTTTGTGTTCCTCGGCATCATGCTCTCGATCGTGGTGCAGACCTGGCTCCCGGAGGGGTACCTGCTCCGCCGCCTGCCCCGGAACCCGGTGGCGCGGCGGGTTGTCCTGTCGCTGCTCGGGATGCTGCTGCCGGTCTGCGAATGCGGCAACGTCCCCCTCGCCCGGGGGCTGATGGCCAGGGGCCTGACGGTGGCCGAGTCGATGACGTTTCTCTTTGCGGCGCCGATTCTCAACCCCGTGACGATCATGACCACCTACCAGGCGTTCGGGTGGGACGACGGAATCCTGGTTTCCCGCATCCTGGGCGGGTTCCTCATCGCGAACCTCGTGGGTTGGATTTACAGCCGGCACCCCCGGCCTGAGTCCCTGCTGACGCCCCGGTTCCAGGACACCTGCGCCCTGGGCGACCATCACGGTCAGCCGACTGGGAAAATGCGGCGCAGCGCGGTCCTGTTCACGCAGGAGACCAGCGCCATGTTGCCGGCGCTGTTTGTCGGCGCCGGGATCGCGGGGCTGATCCAGGTCGGCGTTTCCCGCGAGGTGCTCGTCGCCATGGGAGGCAACCCGGTCTGGTCAGTGCTCGCATTGATGGTGCTCGCATTCGTCATTGCGATCTGTTCCAACGTGGACGCATTCTTCATCCTCTCTTTCGGTGGGACGTTTATGCCGGGCGCGATCGTCGCCTTCCTTGTTTTCGGGCCGATGATCGACGTGAAAATGCTCGCGCTCCTGCGCACCACCTTCACCGCGAAAACTCTCCTGCAAGTCACGCTCGTGATCGGGCTATGTTCTGCAGCCCTTGGATTGGCGGTCAACTTCCTTGTTTAGACGACTCGTGAACCAGTGGCAGGGCGTTCTGCTCAGCCTCGTCGGCATCATCTCCACGGTCTGGCTGGGAATCACCGGGCAACTCGGGTTGTACATCCACCCGCGATACTTCGTTTTCACGATCATCATGGCTGTCATCGCCGCGGTCCTTGTCGTTGTGGCTTTCGCCGTCGTTCCCCGTCCGTCAGACGAGGAAGCAATCCTGGACACCGGTGGACGGCGGGGGAGATGGCTCTGGTCAGCGGGGAGCGTCCTGATTATCGTCGCGGCCGTGGTCACGCTCCTGGTCCTTCCTCCATCGACGCTGACCTCGGCAACGGTCAAGCAGCGCGATCTCAACGGATCGGCGTCGACGCTCACCCAGGCAGAGGCGAGCGGTTTGATCGGCGGCGACTACGCGGCGTTCACCGTGCGGGACTGGTCGTCGTTGCTCCGACAGGGCGCCGGCGAGGACTTCTTCGCCGACAAAACCGCGACCGTCACGGGATTCGTCACCCCGGACAAGAGCGACCCCGAGAACGTCTTCTTCGTCGCCCGCTTCTTCGTCAGCTGCTGCGCCGTGGATGCCCAACCCATCGGCATCCCCGTCTACTACCCGGGGTGGCAGGACGAGTTCAAAACAGACAGCTGGGTCACCATCAGCAGCGGCTTCAAGATGAACCCGAGCGCGATCAGCGACGAACAGATCGTGCTCGTCCCCGACGCGATCACGCCCACAGAGCGGCCCGCGGAGCCTTACGTCTACTAAGGGCGCCTGAGTTCCTGCCCCTCACGACCAGGTAGGTCGAGGGCCGCTCGCCGAGCCCCGAGAGGGGCGAACAGGGACCCGCAAGCCGGGCACCGAAGCCGCAGGACTTGCGGGCGTGTTCCGCCACGCGATTCCAGGTATCTCGCGACTGAATACTGCCGTTTTACTGCACGCCCGGAAGCGCGGCCCGCGGGCATCGCGCTGGCGGCACAGCGCAGATCATTCCACTTACGGCCGCGAATCGAACCCCAAGGATTTTCGAGCCCGTCGAGCCCGTCGAGCCCGTGTCTCGGGCGAGAGGACTATCGCCTCTCGCGTTGTCACTTGCCGAGACTCAACGGCCGCTCGAGGACGGCGAGGTGAGCGTCCCTTGGGCCTCGTCAGTTGTCGCCGCTGTCGTCCACGCCCGGGCGGCGACGATCCCGGCGAGCACGGCGATGGCGGCCAGGATGAGGGCGGTCGGGGCGAGCCCGAGCGTCGCGCCGAGGATCCCGGCGAGCGGGTAGGTGGCGATGAAGCAGGCATGGGAGAGCGAGAACTGGGCGGCGAAGACCGCAGGCCGGTTGGTGTCGTCGGAGTGGCGTCGGAGGAGCCGGGCCGACGGGGTGAGGATCAGCGCCGTCGCGGCGCCGAGCACGAACCAGACCGTCAGCACTCCCGGCCAGGTGGCTGGGGAACCAGGCGCCAGGGTGAGGAGCGCAACGGCGATGAGCCCGACCGGGAGGATGGCGCTTCCGATCAGCATCACGCGCCGATCTGGAAACCGATCCAGCACGCGCGGCAGGGCGAGGGCGACGATCATGGAGCCCAATCCGTAGCAGGCGAGGGTAATCGCGAAGTCGACCTGGCTGCGTCCGAGGCTGTTCTGCACGAGGATGATGGTGTTGACGATCACCATCGCGGTGGACGCGGCGACGACGAGGTTCATCGCCAGCAGCGCCCGGAGCGGCGGGGTGCGCCAGAACACGCGCACACCCCGAGTGAGCCGGTCGAGGAACGGCGTGCCTGCGGTGACCCTCATCGCCGGGAGGGTGGCGGATAGCACGAGCGCGGCCGAGCCGGCGAAGCCGAGCGCCGTCCCCACGAACAGGGAATGGTAGCTGATCACGGTGAGCAGTGCCGCGGCGAGGATCGGGCTGAGCAGCGACTCCAGATCGTAGGCCAGGCGGGACAGCGACAGCGCCCGCGTGTATTCGCTTTCCTGGGGCAGAACATCCGGGATCAGCGCCTGGAACGCGGGCGTGAAGGTGGCGGATGCGGCCTGGAGCACGAAGATGAGGACGTAGATCTGCCACGCCTCGGTGACGAAGGGGAGCGAGATCGCGACCCCGGCGCGCAGGACATCCGAGGAGACCAGCAAGACCTTGCGGGGAATGTGGCTGGTGAGCGCGGACACGACAGGGGCGACGCCGACATAGGCGAGCATCTTGATCGTCAGCGCGATGCCCAGGACGATGCCGGCATCCCCGCCGGCCAGATCGAAGGCCAGCAGCCCCAGGGCGACGGTGAGCAGGCCTGTGCCGATCAGCGCCACCACCTGGGCGCTGAACAGTCTTCGGTAGGCCGAGTTCCGCAGGACCTCAAGCACGGGCGCCGGCCTCGTGCTCGGTGCCGGCGGTTTCGTACGGGTGCCGGTGGTGGGCCGGGACGCCCTCGAGGGCGTGCTCGGCCTGGAAGATGGCGTCGGCGACGAGCTGACGGGCGTGTTCGTTCGCGAGACGATAGAACACCCGGGTGCCTTCGCGTCGGGTGGTCACGATGCGGGCCAGGCGCAGCTTCGCCAGATGCTGTGAGACGGCGGCCTGGGATTTGTTGACGGTTTCCGCCAGCTGGTTCACAGCCAGTTCCGTGTCTCGCAGCGCGAGGATGATCCGAATGCGCGTGGCGTCGGCGAGCATCGCGAACACCTCGACGGCTAACTCGACATACTCACTGTCCGTATCCAGCGCGCAACCATCCGTATCTGCATTCATACGCAGATTATTGCACATGCGGGTTCATGTCCTCGACTCCCGTTCGCGCAGTCCTCGGCATGCAGGATCTCGACCCGCATCCGAGTCATCAGTTCAGCACCACGTCGCGCCACGTCTTGCCGAGGTCATCGCTGGCCATGATCCCTCGACCGCTGGCCACAACCAGTCGAGACATCGGCGTTGCGGCGTAGGTGAGAGCTTCGGTCTCGCCCTCAATGGTGCCGGTGGATGTCCATGGCTTGCTCCCCGATTGGACCCAGACGGTTCCGTCCACGGTTACCCCGATCAGCCCGCCGGCCTTCTCGTCGAGCGAATCCAGAAGGTAGAGGGGCGGCGCGCCCGGGACGAGGGTGAAGGTCTGAGCACTGTCGGTGCTGACCGCCAGTCCGTCGGCGGTGGTGGCGTAGAGCGTGCTCGGCATCGTCGGGTCGACGCTCAGATCGCGCAGGGCAAGCGTGGCGCCGGCGGCCCATGTGCTGCCGCCATCCCGGCTGATCGAGACGGTGCCGGCGGACTCGTCGTGCCCATAGATGCGGGTTGTGTTGCCGTCCGGGGCCACGGCAAGGTCGTGGAAGTCGGTTTGCCCGCGCAAGGAGATCGTTTCCCAGGTGGAGGCGTTGTCGCTGCTGGTGATCAGTCCGAGATTTGGCGGGCTCACAGCCGGTTCTTCGGCCGGGTCCGGATGCCCGGACCCAAACATCGTGTCTCCGCTCATTGTGAACCCCATCGTGTCCTGCGCTCGCCCGGCTATGGGTCCCTCGAGGTCGCCGGCGCGAACCGTGTCGGCGTCCAGGGGTGGGAGTTCGAAGACCCCGGCATGGGTGGCGGCGAATGCGGCGCCGGTGGCCGGGTTGATGCCGATCCCGTGGACGTGGCCGAAGGCGTCACCGCTCTCGGCCGCAGGTTCCTGCCCGCGATCAGTCGGGACAGAGCATCCGGTGAGTGTGGACGCCACCGCAACTGCCGTGAACACAGCCGCCCGGAACCTCGGTGTGTTGCGGATGCTCGCTTTATTGCCTGCGGTGACCATGGTTTTCCTTGTCGGTGTGGTGCGGTGAGCGGACCAGGTGCTTGTCAGCAGCAGGTGTCCGCGTCGAGGGTTCGCTCGCCCGTGAGTGCGCTGATCGGCACGGCGCAGGTGTCGCCCTTCCATGCTTCCAGACCTTCCTTGACGGCAAACCCGGCAATCACGAGAGCGGCGATCGAATCCGCCCACGCCCACCCCAGCAGGGAGTTGAGCAGGAGCCCGCCGAGGAGCGCGGCGGACAGGTAGCTGCAGATGAGGGTCTGTTTCGAGTCCGCAACGGCCGACGCCGATCCCAGCTCACGGCCGGTGCGACGTTCGAACCAGCTCAGGACCGGCATGATGGCGAGGCTGACGGCGGCCAGCGCGATCCCGACCGGGCTGTGTTCCGGCTCGCGAAGGCCAAAGATCGACAGGCCCGCGTCGACGATCACGTAGGCGGCCAGGCCGAAGAACGAGTACGCCACCACGCGCAGCGCAACCTTCTCGCGCTTCTCCGGGTCGGGGGCGGCGAACTGCCAGGCGATCGCGGCGGCGGAGAGCACTTCGACGATGGAGTCGAGACCGAAGCCGATCAGGGCGGCGGAGGAGGCCACGGTGCCGGCGGCGAGAGCGATGATCGCCTCGATCACGTTGTAGGTGATGGTGACGGCGACGATGATCCGGATCCGGCGTTGCAGGATCCGTTTGCGGCCGGGGTCGATGACGCGGGCGGGGCCGCTCGCTGTGGCGGTCATGCTCCGGTCCCGCAGTAGTGGGGCAGGTCGCAGTTTTCGTCGGGGCATTCGACGCCGTCGTCCACCGCGAGCACAACGTCGAAGAGCGACGTCAGCGCTCGGGCCAGGTGTCGGTCGGCGACTTCGTACCGTGTCTGCCGGCCCTCGGGCACAGCGGCAATAATGCCGCAGCCGCGCAGGCAACTCAAATGGTTCGACACGTTCGACCGTGTGAGATCGAGGTCGCGCGCCAGCTGGGCGGGATAGCCGGGCTGTTCGAGCAGGGTGAGCAGGATCCTCGACCGGGTCGGATCGGCCATCGCCCGGCCGAGCCGGTTCATCACATCGAGACGCGAAGCAATGGTCAGCATGCACTGACTATACAGTCAATAGTGACGAGTGAGCGCGCGAGCCAGAAGACCAGCAACCGATCTGACCACCCTGCCGCTCAACCGTTCGCGAGGCGCAGGACCACGCTCCCCTTCTTGCGCCCCGTGTCGACGAAGCGGTGTGCCGGGGCGATATCGGCCAGGTCGTAGCTTCGGTCGATGACCGCGTGCAGCCGACCCGCTTCGGCGAGCCCGACCAGGAAGGCCAGCGCTTCGGCTGTGTACGCGACGTTGCCCGCGGTGACCAGCTTTCCGCTCTGTGCGCTGTGCCGAGACGCCAGCAGGATTCCCTTCAGGTCGGAGATGACGAGCAACAGCGCACCGCCGGGGTTGACGCACGCCCCCGCCCGTTCGAACGGGGCATTGCCCACGCAATCCATCAAGACGTCGTAGGACTGCCCCTCGGTGAGGAAGTCCTCCGTGGTGTAGTCGATCACCCGGTCCGCGCCGAGCGCGGTGACCAGGTCCCGGTTGGCGCCGCTGCACACCCCCGTGACGTGCGCACCCAGCTCCTTGGCGAGCTGCACCGCCGCGGTCCCCACCGCGCCGGACGCGCCGTTGACGAGCACGGTGTCGCCCGGTTTGACGGTGGTTCGGCTGAGGAAGGCATGGGCGGTGATTCCGCCAAACACGAGGGCCACGCCCTCCTCGAAGCTCATGTTGCGTGGCTTCGCCGTGATCGCGCCACCCTGCGGAATGCACACGTACTCGGCGTGCCCGCCGAACGTGCCGCCGAGCATCGCGATCACCTCGTCGCCGGGAGCGAACAACGTGACGTCCGCGCCCACGGCCTCGACGACGCCGGCGACATCCATGCCCAGGACCCGTTTGCGAGGGCGGAAGACGCCGAGCGCGAGCGCGACCATGAGGCCCAGTCCTTTCGGGGCGGTACGCCCGCGAGCCCGGTGGTCAGCGGCGCTCACCGTGCTCGCGTGAACCTTGACGAGCACCTCGCCCGGCCCCGGCGCGGGTTTGGGCAGCTCTTCAATGAGCACCACCTCCGGAGCCCCGAACCGGCGATAGACGGCGGCTTTCATTCGGGAATCCTGAGCCTGGGTGCGAGTTTCCGGTTGCATGTTCATGGTGACTCCTTCTTTTAGGGTGTGGTTATCAGGGGTGCGGTTGTCGAGGGACTGAAAGCATTTCGGGCCGGCCTGGCGCGCCGACGGATGACGTACTCGGCTACCGCGAGATTGATCAGCCAGGCGGCACCGATGAACACGGCTCGGGAGAGTTCGTTGGAAGAGCCGAAAATGATCGATTGGGGGATGAGCACCAGGGCCTGGGTGCCGGCCCCCACCCCGATCGCGTAGGCGCGGGTCATCCATGCGCTGTGCCCGATGAAGTCCCGGCGCACAATCCCGCGAATCCCGAGCCCGATACTGGCCACCATCGCGCACCCGAAGACCAGCCGAAGCACCAGAAGGATCGCGCCGTCTCCGGGCGGGTGTGGGTAGAAGACCGCCATCCACATGCCGGAGAGCGCGGCGAGCAGGCCGGCGGGGATGAGGATGCGCCCGGCGAGGCGATGCCAGCCGCCCCTGCGGCGACGCAGAGCGGGCACGAATTGGAATGCCCCGAGCAGGCTGTACACGGTCACGCTCACGATGTGCGTCACGACGGGCACGGGGGAGTCGAGGAACCGGGCGTTCTGCGGGGTCGCGACGGCCCCGCCGGTCAGCTCGGTGAGTCGCGCCGCCCCGGCGAGCACCGGGATGAGAGCGAGGAGGATCAACCCGGCGGGCGCCAGCCACTGCCCTCGAGGGCCCCTGGTTCGATTGCCGCGGTTTAGCGCGGCAGTCGCGATGTCTTTCGTCATGGTTGTCTGCTCCTCAACACGTTGACCGAGATCAATGTCACGCCCAGGTTGCCGACACGTCGGAGCAGCCCGTGCAGCGCGGCCTGATCGGTGACCGGGCCCGTGAGGGTGGTCGTTCCATCGCTCTCGTTGGCCAGGGTGAAGCCCTCGAACCAGTCGCTCCAGCTCTCATCGAGCTGCCCCTGGAGGCGAATCTCATACCGATCGAGTCGGCCGTGCCCGCATGGCATCGGGTTTCGCTCACTCATCGCGCTCCTCCTTTCGCGTCGCACGGGACATCCGTCGTCGTCAGATTGCCGGCGTCCGGTCGAGGCGGGAGGCCTGCTCGCCGGAGGACGTCTGGGCTGCAAGCCTGCGCTGATCCGACCAGAGCGAGTACCCGAGCCAGATCAAGGCCAGGCCCATCGGGATGGCGGCCATTCGTTCGAGGGTGTGCGGCAGCAGCGCACCGGCAATGGGCGTCACCGCCGCGGCGGCGATGAGAAGGATGCCGGCTCCGCGTGACAGGACCCGCGCGCGGAGGATGGCCACACCGAACAGGATGGCGCCGACCACGTAGACACCGGCTCCGACCAGGGGGAGCGCGGCGAGGGGACCGAGGTCGGTCACGGCCTGGTGCCGGCCGAAGAGGCCGACGAAGTCCTCGGCGAGCTGCGGAGCGTCAACGGCAATCAACGGCGCGATGAACGCCTCGGCGAAGACGAAGGCCGACTGCAGGATGAAGAAGAGACCGAACATCGCGTAGCCGATCAGACCGAGCAGCCCGAACTGTCGCACCTGGCGAAGGTAGATGCCCGTGATGCCGATCACGCCGAGCACGGCCATGCCGAAGCTGAGACTGTGCACGCTCACCCAGGCCTGGGTGGTGAGGGAGTCGACCTCGTCGCCGGGATGGATGAACTGGATGACGATGTAGATCAGCCCTGACAGGGCGGCGGCGAGGGGGGCCGCTCGGGTGAGGGTGGACGTTGTGATGCTCATGGCGGCTCTCCGATGTTCTGAGTTGCCCAGGCGGATGACTGAGCACGACCCGAACCTACGGAGACATGTGGTGACGCGGCATCACCCTGTGTGGTGATCGATGTGGTGATTGTGCGCGCGGGGGTGCTCCGTCAAACGAGGTGCTGGATCAAACCCAGCGCTTCCGCGCGCAGCACGGCCGCCGGGCGACTGTTCACCTCGAGCTTGCCGAAGATGTGCCTGGTGTGGGTGCGCAGGGTGTTGAGCGAAACGTAGAGCTCCCGGGCGATTTGGGGGCCGCTGAGCTCGGTCGCCAGCAGCCGGAGCACGTGCAGTTCGCGTTCACTCAGTGCTTCCGGGATGGGCTGGATCGTCGCGCCCTCGCCGTGGACGAAGGTCCGACTGAGTCGACCCACATAGTTCGGGGCGATTCCCCTGGCGGCGGCCGCCTGGAGCAGCACCGCCATGGGGGCGCCTTCATCCGTGAAAAGCCGGACATAGCCTTCCGGCTCGGCCCGGACGAGAACTCGCTCCAGCGATTGGAGTGCCAGGGGAGTGTGACCTTGCGCCGCGTGCGCCAGCGCCTGCAGGACCAGGATCTCGTTCGCGCTTCCCACGCGGTGTCCGGCTTCCGCCGCCTCGAGCAGCCGATTCAGCAGTCCCAGTGCCTCGTGGATGGATCCCTTCTGCAGATCGGACCAGTGTTGCGCTATCAGCAGTCTCGCCAGGGTGATGTGCCCGAACTCGCGCAGGTAGGTCAGGTCATCCGCGGCTGACAGGCCCTGGTCGTTGACCCAGGCCAGGGCCTCGGCGAGCCTCCCCTGCGCAATCCAGATCCGAGCCTTCATCGCGGCGATCGGGCGCACCTCCGGGAAGAATCCCCGCAAGTACAGGCGCTCCGCCGTGCTGAGCAGGCCAAGGGCTGCGTCGAAGTCTCCCTCGGCCTGCCGGATTCGAGCCATCGCAACGAACCATCGATGCCGATTCTCGTGCGACGAGGCATGTTCGCCCAGCGCCTCACTCGCCGCCAGGTGTTCCACCGCGGCGGGCAGCTCTCCCTGCTCCCGGAGCAGTTCACTGATCCCGACGTGCAGGTCGGCCGTTGACTGCGGGGGCGGCTCGCCCTGCTCGGCCGCCAGCTGCAGCGCCTGCTCGAATGACCGTTGCGCTTCCCGCAGCCGCCCCAGCGGAACGAGCATGTCGGCCAACACGAGCGTGGTCCCGAGCACGTCGGCCAGGTTGCCGGCCAGGCGCAGACTGGTTCTGGCCTCCCCGAAGGCCCGCACGCCGGCCTTGAGGTCACCGGTGGCCCAGGCCGCGAGCCCGAAAAAGCCGGCTGCCGCGCCGCGCCCGAGATGATCGTCGGGTTCCGTGAGGTCCAGGGCTCGCTGAGCCTGTTCCCGTGTTCCGGCCACATCCCCCCGCGCCTGCGCCACGGCTGCCCGATACACGGCGATCGTCACGGGGAGCATCCGGAGTTCGTCACCGGCGGCTGAGTCGTGCGCGGGGGTGCCGTCATCGGTCGTGGCAGCCAGCGCCTTCTCGGCCACTCGCAGTCGGGGTTCGACGGCCTCGACGTCACCGGAGGCGAGCGAGGACCACGCGCGGTAGACGCCCAGCACGGGCCTGCGGTCGATGACGTCCTTCGGCAGCAGCGTCAACCAGCGCAGCAGAGTGGCATCCTGCCGGCTCTTGCGAATCGCGGGAATGGCACCCTCGATCACTCTCGCCGCCCGCCCGAAATCCCCTGCCGCCAGCGCATGCGTGACGGCGTCCTCCGGCAGGTTGTTCCGCTCGTGCCACTCGCTGGCGAGACTGTGGAGGTGCGCTACGCGATCGGGTCGGTCCCTCAGCAACCGCGCCCGGAGAACATCCGCAAAGAGGTGGTGATAGCGGTACCAGTGGCGGCGGTCGTCCAGCGAAACGACGAAGAGGTTGTCCCGCTCGAGCGACTCCAGCACCTCGCTGCTTCCCTTCTGCCCGGTCACGGCATCGCAGAGGGGGCCACTGAGCCGGTCCAGTATTGCGGTGCGAAGCAGGAATTCGCGGACATGATCGGGCTGACGCTGCAGAACCTCTTCGGCGAGATAGTCGATCACGAAGCGGTTGCTTCCGGTGAACCCCTGGATGAAGCCGGACACATCCGAACGTTCCCGCATCGACAGGGCGGCCAGCTGGAGGCCGGCGATCCAGCCCTCGGTGCGGGCCTCGAGCGCGGCGACGTCGTCGGCCGAGAGCTCCAGGTCCACCATGCGGTTCAGGAAGGCGGCGGCCTCGTCGGGCGTGAAGCGCAGGTCGGCCGCACGCAACTCGGTGAGCTCACCGCCGGCGCGCAGCCGCGCCACGGGGAGAAGCGGATCGCTACGGCTCGCGATGGCCAGGTGCAGGTTCGACGGCAGGTGATCAAGCAGGAAGACGAGGGCATCGCGGATCGTCTCTTCCTCGATCAGCTGGAAGTCGTCGAGCACCAGGATGATCTCCTGCGGACTCCGGGCGACGTCGTTGATCAGGGCCGTCAGCGCCGGTTCGAACGAGGGCAGCGGCAGGGGCAACGCTTCGGAGCCGATACCGGGATCGGCCCGCTGCAGGGCGCCGACCAGGTAGGTGAGGAAGCGGGACGGGTCGTTGTCGCTCTCGTCGAGCGAGAGCCAGCCGACCCGCACCCCGGGGTCCCGTCGCTGGGCATCTGCGATCCACTCGCTGAGCAGCGTGGTCTTGCCGAAACCGGCCGGGGCCGAGATGAGCGTCAGCTTTCGGCCGGACTGGAGCCCCTCACGCAGACGCTCCACGAGGCGCGGTCGCGGAACCGCTCCGGGCCGGAGCCGCGGGATGAAGAGCTTGGTCGCCAGGACAGGCATCGCCATGCCCTCATCCTAGGGACAGGGCCATCACGGGGACAGGGCCGTAGCTCGCAGTTCATGCCGCACGCCCGCGTGCATCCGCGGTCCGCCTTCCTACGCAGCCGACCAGCCGCCGTCGCTCGCGAGCGTCACACCGTTGATGTTCACGCCGTCGTCGCTGAGCAGAAATGTGATGGATGCCGCGAGGGCGTCGGCCTCGACGGCGTCAGGCATCACGGCCATGCCGTCGCGCACGCGCCGCCCGCCCAGGGGCGAGCCGAAGTGGGCCTCGATGTTCGTGATAACCGGTCCGGGGGCGACCGCATTGATGCGGAGGCCGCTGGGGCCGTACATGAACGCGCTGCTCTTGGTCAGGCCCACGACGGCGTGCTTCGACGCCGTGTAGGCGGCGCCGGCCGCGGAGCCGCGTAACGCGGCCTCGGAGGCGACGTTCACGATTGAGCCGGTCGCCCGGGCGAGCATCGCGGGAATCACGGCGCGCATGAGCTTCATCGTGCCGTCGACGTTGACCGAGAAGACGCGCTTCCAGACCGCGTCGGACATCTCGGCGACCGGGGTCATGTCATCCATGATGCCGGCGACGTTGGCGAGGCCGTCGATCGTGTCTCCGGCGGCGGCGACGATCCGTGCGACCGCGGCGTCATCCGTGATGTCCCCCTGCACCGGGACGATGTCGGCGGCGGGCAGTTCAGCTACGAACTCGTCGAGGCGCTCCTGGGAGATGTCCACGGCGATGACGCGGCCGCCCTCGCGGGCCACGCGGGACGCCGTCGCCCGGCCGATGCCGGAGCCGGCGCCGGTCACGATGACGGTCTTGCCGGAGAACCGGCCGTTGTCGATGCGCTCGACCCACTCGGGGCTCTCGATCGTCGGGACGGCTTCGGGGGCTGCGTCGGGGACGGCGTCGGGGGCTGCGACGGCGGCGGAGGACCCGGCCGAGGCGGGGACGTCGCCCGCTGCGACGCGGCGCACGAGCTCGTCGATCAGGTCGGCAGGGAACCTGCCTTTGCTCAGCTTCACCAGGCGCTTGAGGGCGAGCTTGCGCACCGGCCTGAGCACGTCAGCGCTCTGGCCGCCCTGGGCGAGCAGATCGCGCAGGATCGGGCCGCCGACCGGGTGGTCGAGCCAGGCGCCGACGGAGGAGTCGCCGGTGAGGGGGGCTGGAGCTGATGTCATTCGAGGCATTCCTTCTACTCGGTGAAAGACCGGACAACGCTGTCCGGTAGTACGCTACACCCGTGGCGGTGAAGAGGAAAGAGAATCGTGGGCCGAGTGCGGGGCCCGGCAATCGTCGTGCGCTGATCGCCGCCGCGCGAGAGGTCTTCGCAACTGAGGGTTTCGCCGCGCCGCTCAGCGCGGTGGCGCGCCGGGCCGAGGTTGGGCAGGGCAGCCTCTACCGGCACTTCCCTGACCGCACCGCGCTCGCCGTGGCGGTTTTCGACGAGAACATCCTCGAGCTCGAGGAGTTCGTCGACCGTCCGGACAGCACGCTCGACGACCTTCTCGATCTCGTGATCGAGCAGGCTCTCGTGTCAACCGCGTTCATCGACATGATCACCGTCCACCCGCACGATCCCCGGGTCGCGCACCTCGAAGATCGCGTCCGCGACGTCGCCGACCGGATGGTCGCCCGCGAGCGGGAGGCCGGTCGCATCAGCACTGTGGTGGACGCGGCCGATGTGCTGCTCGCGGTGTCGATGCTGGCCGACGTTCTCGCGCGCAGGCAACCGGGGGACCGGCGAGAGGTCGCCCGGCGAGCGCGGGCGATCTTCCACGCCGCGTTCGCGCCCCGCTGAATCGTCCCACCCCGTCGTGAATGAATGACCGGGCCGGGGACATCCGGCGACAGATGACGCGCGAAGTCGCGACACCTGTCGAGGACGGGCAGACCGCGCGAGCGCCGCAATCCGTATAACGGGCAGATAACGGGCACCTACAGACCCGGCGGATGCTCACAGGGGCACGTGCCGGCTCGGGGCCGGGAAAACGCTGACCTAGTGTCGTTACTTCAGAACCACCGTTGTAACGGCCCTCACACTCGTGGGGGCTCCAACGCGGTTGACATGGTCGTCGTCTGTCTGCGGCTTCGTTCAACTCGCGATGAGGAAGAAGCCACATGTCCGAACGCACGACCGCGGCATCCGGAGCCACAAGCACCGCGCCCGCAGCACAGAACCGCCGCAGCGAAGAACCTCACCTGGCCCGCTCGCTCAGCCGCCGCCACATCCAGATGCTCGCCATCGGCGGCACCATCGGAACCGGCCTCTTCATGGGCGCAGGCAAGACCATCTCGCTCGCCGGGCCGTCCGTGATCTTCGTCTACATGATCATCGGCTTCATGCTCTTCTTCGTGATGCGGGCCATGGGCGAGATCCTGCTCTCGAACCTCAACTACAAGTCGTTCAGCGACTTCGCCGGCGACCTGCTCGGCCCGTGGGCGAGCTTCTTCACCGGCTGGTCCTACTGGGCCTTCTGGGTTGTCACCGGAGTCGCGGACATCGTGGCCATTTCCGGCTACGTCAACGTGCTCGCACCCGGAACGCCCCTGTGGATCCCGGCCCTGCTCACGCCGGTCGTGCTGATCCTTCTCAACCTGCCGAGCGTGAAGGCCTTCGGCGAGACCGAGTTCTGGTTCGCCCTGGTCAAGGTCGTCGCCATCCTGGCCCTCATCGTCACCGGCATCGTGATGATCGCCACCCATTTCACGTCGCCCTCCGGTGCCGTTGCGAGCCTCGAGAACATCTGGAACGACGGCGGGATGTTCCCGCACGGCGTCGCCGGCTTCGTGCTCGGCTTCCAAATCGCCATCTTCGCCTTCGCCGGCATCGAGCTCGTCGGCACGGCAGCCGCGGAGACGAAGGACCCGGAAGAGAACCTGCCGCGCGCCATCAACACCATCCCGGTGCGACTCCTGCTCTTCTACGTCGGCGCGCTCGTCATCATCATGGCCGTCAACCCGTGGCGCACGATCGACCCCGGCAGCAGCCCGTTCATCGGCATGTTCACCCTGGCCGGCCTCGGCATCGCGGCGATCGTGATCAACCTCGTGGTGCTGACATCAGCCGCATCGAGCGCCAACTCCGGCATCTACTCGACCTCGCGCATGGTCTACGGCCTCGCCCAGGACGGCAACGCACCGAAGTCCTTCGGCAAGCTGAGCCGCCACATGGTGCCCCGGAACGCCCTGCTGTTCTCGTGCATCTTCCTGCTGGCCGGCCTGGTGCTGCTGTACACGGGTGACTCGTTCATGGGTGCCTTCACGCTTGTCACCTCGGTCGCGTCTGTGCTGACGATGTTCGTCTGGTCGATCATCATGGTCAGCTACATCGCGTTCCTCCGCCGCCGTCCGCAGCTGCACGCCGCATCGAAGTACAAGATGCCCGGCGCCCGAGTCATGCCGTGGGTCGTGCTCGGCTTCTTCGGCTTCATGCTCTGGGCCCTCGGCCAGGCGGAAGACACGCGCCTCGCGCTCATCGTCGCCCCGCTGTGGTTCCTCGGACTCGGTGCCGCCTGGTACGTCAACCGCAAGGCGCCGTTGCAGCAGGCCCGGATCGAGGAGTGGAAGGCGGAAGCCCGCGCCGAGAAGGCCGCGCTCGTTCGCTAACGCATCCCAACCGGTGGTCGATCACCAGCTGCTCGATCACCGGTCACCCCTCGCCGAACTGTGAGTTTGGCACCTTCCCGCGCCCACGAAGGCGCCAAACTCACAGTTCGGCGCTAGATGCGGGGGCGGCGGGACCAGCGATGGGCCTTCATCGCCAGGTGCAGCTCCAGGCGTACCTGGCCGGCCAGCGGATCCGCCCCGATCAGCGAGCGGATCTTCGCCAACCGGTTGTAGATGCTGCTGCGGTGCAGGTGCAGCTCGGTGGCCACATCCTGCACGGAGCCGCCCGTGTCATAGAGCAACTCCAGCATCGGCAGGAGCTCCCGGTTGACGTCGAAATCCTGCAGCTCGGCGAAATAGACGGATTCCCTGGGGGAGAGGTTGCGGCTGCTCGCGGCCAGGAACTGGTACACGCCGATCCGGCGGTAGTCAGCGATCGACCCCAGCCAGCCGTCGACCGCTGCGGCCTGCACCGCCCTGCGGGCCTGGGCGTACGCCTCGGGGAGCCTGCGCAGGTCGTGGAACACCTCGCTGACACCCATCAGGTCGGGGCGCCGCGGCTTGCCTCCGCGCCGGGTCGCCTCCGCGCCGTACCGGCCGACGATGTCGGCGTGGACCAGCTTGCCCGGCAGGTCCCGGAGCAGCACGACCGCGTGGGTCTCGGTGCCGGCGCTGAACCGGGCAGCGTCGATCCCAACCGTCGCCTGCAGGGCGGAGATTCTCTGCAGCAACAGCCCGGCGGCCGGGTCCGCCGCCGCCTCGCGGGCCGCCGCCGCGTCATCCGGCTGCTCCATCAGGACGGCGAGATGCCACGGTCCGGTGGCGTGAACCTGAGGCCAGCCGGCGATGACCTCGACCGCGGCGGGATCCCCGGCGCATGCGGCCAGGAACTGGGCCTCGCGCTGCCTCCGGTGTTCGGATTCGGCCGTGTTGGTGTCGAGCAGCAGGTCGGCCAGGTGGTCCAGTTGCGCACGCACGGCCGGCAGCGCGTCGAGGATTTCGGCCGGGGACTCGTCGGTGGAGCCCTGCAGGGCCCACAGGTATCCGACGCGGAAGCCGCGCACCATCAACGGCACGCACACCCGGCCGAGCATGCCCAGGGCCTCATTCGGGGGAACGACGACGGGCTGAACGGCGGTGGCGATGCCGTGCTGGAGCTGCCAGGCGCTGACGTCTTCCGGCACCTTCTTGCTCAGCAGGAAGTTCACCCGCACCCGGTCGGCGAGCGGCTGGTCGCGGCTGTAGGCGAGGAGCACGCCGCCCACGTCTTCGAGCGACAAAGCGCGGTCCAGGCTGGTGGCGAGGGACTCGACCAGCTCCTCGATATCCGCGCTGTTCATGGGCTAATGCTACGGCCCGGGCGGGCCTCGCAGCGGACACGAGGCGACGATTGGCGCCCGCCGGCTCGACATTTGTCGAGTGGCTCCGGGGCGGCTTCCGTGGGTCTTCGCGGATTTCGCCGGCGCGGGGGCAGATGGGCCCCTTCTGCACCAGGAAGGGCGATGAATCCTGCTCCTACGCTTGGTCCTCAGTTGCTCCACGCCGTCACGGTGTGGCTCGCGGCCCCCACCTCAACAATTTCACCGAACAACGGAGTCGGCCATGATCATTGGTGTTCCCAAGGAAATCAAAAACAACGAGTTCCGCGTGGCGATCACCGCCTCCGGAGTGCACGAGTTCCTGGCCAACGGCCACACCGTGCTGATCGAGACGGGCGCCGGAATCGGCTCGCACATCTCCGACGAGGAATACCTCGTTGCCGGCGCCGAGCTGGTTGACTCCGCCGACGAGCTGTGGGCCCGGGCCGACATGGTCATGAAGGTCAAGGAGCCGGTTGCCTCCGAGTACCCCCGCTTCCGCCAGGGCCTCATCCTCTTCACGTACCTCCACCTGGCCGCCGAGCCGGAGCTCACCCAGGCCCTGATCGAAGCCGGCGTCACCGCCATCGCCTACGAGACGGTGCAGACCGCCAACCGCGCGCTGCCGCTGCTCGCCCCGATGAGCGAGGTCGCCGGTCGACTGGCCGTTCAGGTCGGCGCCCAGTCGCTGATGGCCCCGGCCGGAGGCAAGGGCGTGCTGCTCGGCGGTGTCCCCGGAGTGCGCCCGGCCAAGGTCGTCGTGCTCGGCGCGGGCGTTGCCGGCACCAACTCCGCCGCCATGGCCCTCGGCCTCGGCGCGGATGTCACCATCCTCGACATCAACATCGACCGCCTTCGCCAGCTCGACGCGCAGTACGCGGGCCGGCTGAAGACCGTCGCGTCCAACTCCTATGAGATCGACCTGGCCGTGACGGATGCCGACCTGGTGATCGGTTCCGTGCTCATCCCCGGTGCGAAGGCCCCGAAGCTGGTCACGAACGACCTCGTTTCGCGCATGAAGGCCGGCTCCGTGCTGGTCGACATCGCCGTTGACCAGGGTGGCTGCTTCGCCGACACCCGTGCGACGACGCACGAAAACCCCACCTACACGGTGCACAACTCGATCTTCTACTGCGTCGCCAACATGCCCGGCGCCGTGCCGAACACGTCGACGTACGCGCTGACGAACGTCACCCTCCGCTACGCGCTGGCGCTGGCCGGCCTCGGCGTGAAGGTCGCGCTCGAGCGGGACGACGCTCTCGCCCTGGGCCTGAACGTCGCCGCCGGCCGAGTGACCAACCGGTCGGTTGCCGAAGCCCACAACCTGGAACTGGCCGACTGGCGCACGCTCGTCGCCGCCTGATTTCGCACCGGGTGACATCCGCCCGGCACGGTCGCCCAAGCCCCGGCGCGTCGCGCGCGACGCGCGTGCCGGGGCTTGCTCTCTGCCCATCCGGGCGTATTCCGCGTGCCGTATTACACTCGGGGCCATGCGGTCCACGGGTTCACGGCACAGGCGCACCGCGCAGGCCGCAACCGTGGACGAACCGGCTGCGGCCCGGGCCGAACTGCCTCCCGTTGACCCGCAGCGGCTTGCACTGGCGGGCCTCAGCGAGGCAGAGGTCACCCTGCGCACGGCAGCGGGCCTCACGAATCTCATGCCGATGGATACCAGCCGCAGCCTTGCGCGCATCCTCCAGGCCAACCTGCTGACCCTGTTCAACGCCGTGGTGGGGGGAAGCTTCCTGCTGCTTGTCGTCCTCGGCTACTGGCAGGATGCCCTCTTCGGTTTCTTCGTGATCGCGAACGTGCTCATCGGGGTCACCCAGGAGTACAAGGCCAAACGAACCCTCGATCGGCTCGCGCTGCTGAACAGCCCGCGGACCCGGGTGCTCCGGGACGGCGTCGAAGTCGAGGCAGCCCGGGGCGACGTCGTGCTCGACGACACCCTCGTGCTCCGGCCCGGCGACCAGCTGCCGGCCGACGCTGTCATCCTGCGCGGGCAGGCTCTCGAAATAGACGAGTCGCTGCTGACCGGCGAGGCGGATCCGGTCATGGTCGAAGCCGGCCGCGAGGTGTTGTCCGGATCGTTCGTGGTCGGCGGGCACGGCGCCGCACGGGTGGTGCGGGTCGGGGCGGACTCCTACGCGAACAGCATCACCGCCGAGGCCCGGCGGTTCACCCTGGTGAACTCCGAGCTGCGCACCGTGATCAACGGCGTGGTGAGAACGATCAGCTGGGCGCTCATCCCGGTCAGCGCGGTCGTCGTGAACGGGCAGATGCAGGCGGCGGGCGGCTGGGACGAAGCACTCGGCAGCGGCGCGTGGCGGGAGGCGCTCCTCGGGTCTGTGGCCAGCATCGTCAGCATGGTGCCCCAGGGGCTCGTGTTCATGACGAGCGTCGCCTTCGCCGTGTCCGCGGTGAAGCTGGCCAGGCGCGAGGTGCTGGTGCAGGAGCTGGCCGCGGTGGAGGGCCTGGCCCGCGTCGACATCCTCTGCTTCGACAAGACGGGCACCCTGAGCGAGGGCGGCCTGGTCCTCGACCGGGTCGTGCCCCTCGGCGCGGAACCCCCGGCCGGCTGGGACAGGGCGCTGGGCTGGTTCGCCTCGGACCCGAACGCAAACGTCACAGCCAGGGCGCTCGGCACCCGCTTCGCGGCGGAGCCGGGAACGACGCCCGCGCAGACCATCGGGTTCTCGTCGCTCAGAAAATGGAGCGCGGCCAGTTTCACCGACGGAGACCTGGCGGGAAGCTGGGTGCTCGGGGCCCCGGACATACTGACAGCCGATCCGGATGCCGAATCGGCCGGGCTCTCTGCCGAACTCGCCTCCGCAGGGCTCCGCACGCTGTTGCTCGCGCACAGCCCTCGTCCCCTGACCCTGGAGGAAGCCACGGCCGAGGTGCTGCCCGCCGGAGTCCGGCACGTTGCGATCATCGCGTTCCGGGAGAAGATCCGACCGGATGCCGCCCAAACGCTCGAGTACTTCCGGGAGCAGGGCGTGGGGCTGCGCATCTTCTCCGGCGACAACCCGCGCACGGTCGCCGCGGTCGCCCGGTCGGTCGGCCTCACCGGGAACGCCTTCGATGCCCGCGACCTGCCGGCCGACCCCGCCCTGCTCGCGGGGGTGCTGGAGGCCCACGACGCTTTCGGCCGGGTGACGCCCCGACACAAGAAGGACATGGTGCTCGCCCTGCAGAGCGCCGGACACGTCGTCGCGATGACCGGGGACGGCGTCAACGACGTGCTGGCGCTCAAGACGGCCGACATCGGCATCGCCATGGGCAGCGGTGCCGCGAGCGCGCGGGCGGTCTCCAACCTGGTCCTGCTCGACGGGGCGTTCTCCCGCCTGCCGCGGGTGCTGACCGAAGGCCGTCAGGTCATTGCCAACATCGAACTCCTGTCGAAGGTGTTCCTCACCAAGACGGTATACGCGATCGTCCTGGCGCTCGTCTTCGGTCTGCTGCTGTGGCCCTTCCCGTTCCTGCCCAGGCAAATGGCCGTCGTCGACGGGCTGACCATCGGCATCCCGGCACTCTTCCTCGCGCTGAAGCCGAACAAGCGTCGGTACCTGCCGGGGTTCCTGCGGCGTGCCGCCGCCGCGTGCGTGCCGTTCGGGCTGTCGGTGAGCCTGGTCGTGATCGTGGTCGTGGTCTACAGCCGCGTTCAGGGCGGGTACAGCGCCGAAGAGACGCAGTCGGCTTCGGTGATCGCGCTGACCCTCGTGGGGCTGTGGGTGTTGAACGTTCTCATCCGGCCGCTCGGGGGATTCCGGATCCTGCTGCTGGTCGCCATGCACCTCGGGCTAGTGCTCGTGTTCCTGCCGCCCCTGGGCGACTTCCTGGCGCTGTCCGTGCCCCCCGCGCCGCTTCTCACCGTGGCGGTTCTCGCGGCGGCGGTGGGGGCGCCCCTGGTCGAGGCGGTGCACCAGGTCAACCGGCACCGTCGCGCCAGGCGGCACCGGGCCCGCCCGACTGCCGCGAAGGAGCAGATTCGGCGGTAACGGAGCCCGGGAACCGTCCGGACGTCTCGCTCGTCGGCGCCTGTGCTCGCGGGAGTATTCTGGCCAGCGCCACCGCGCGACGAACGAAGGAGCGAAAGAATGCTGCGCAGCCTGGGAATCGCCGTTGCACGCCACCGGCTCATCACCCTGATTGCGTGGGCGGTGGTGCTCACGGCGTGCGCCCTGACGGCACTGGTCGGGGTCACCGGCGAGAGCCTGTTCGATCGGCTGGGCAGCTCCGGCCCGTCGGTGGACGGCGAAGCCGCCGAGGCCGCGCGGCTCACCGAGAACGCCGAGGGCGCCGGCACGGAGGCACTCCAGCTGCTGGTCTACAACGTCGACCCGGCGTCCGCCGAGCTGCAGGCGACCCTGGCGGACACCGCCTCGGACCTGGCGGCCATCGACGGCGTCACCGAGGTGGTCAACCCGCTGGCGATCCCCGCGCTGCCGGGCGGTTCGCCGAATCCGGCCGCCGCCCCCCTGCTCGCCGACGACGGCACGGGGCTCCTGCTGACCGCGTCGATGGAGACGACCGACGGGGCGCTCAGTGACAGCCTGTTGCGCGAGGTGGACGACCGCCTGGACGCGGCGGCCGACGAGATCCGCGCCCAGGACACCGACGCCACCGTCGAGGTGGGCGGAAGTCCGCTCATCGTTGAATCCCTGGTCGCGGTGGCGGAGGCAGACCTGCAGAAGGGCGAACTGATCGCGCTGCCGGTCGCGCTGCTCGTCATGCTGATCATCTTCGGCGGCTTCCTGGCGGCGGGCATCCCGCTGATCGGGGCCATCGCCTCGATCCTCGGCGCCCTGGGGTCGCTCTACGCGTTCACGTACCTGATGGAGATCGACATCACTGTGATGAACGTGATCACCGTGATCGGCCTCGGTCTCTCCATCGACTACGGCCTGCTGATCGTCAGCCGATTCCGCGAGGAGTTCCGGGCGCTGGTCGCCCGGGCCCGCACGGCCCCGGACCTGGCCAAACTCGATCGCCACGAACTGATGCTGCAGGCCGTCGGCGCGACCGTGAACACCGCCGGGCGCACAGTGCTCTACTCGGGCCTGACCTTCGCGATCGCCACCGCGGGGCTGCTCGTGTTCGAGCCGAATATCATCCGGGCGATCGCCGTTGGCGCCGTGTCCGTGGTGCTGATCGCGATCCTCACCGGCCTTGTGCTGGTGCCGGCCCTGCTCGGGTACTTCGGCGAGCGGCTGCTGAAGCCCGGCCTGATGACGCGCATCCCCGGTCTCGGCGGGCTGCTCAGCCGGTTCGGCGATGTCGCGCCGCGCGAGGGCTTCTTCTCGAAGCTCACCCGCGGCATCCAGCTCAAGCCCGCGCTGGTCGCGCTGGCCGGGATCGTGGGCCTGCTGCTGCTCGGCAGCCCCGCGCTGGCCCTGAACGTGGCGAGCACCTCGGATGACGTCATTCCGGCGTCATCGTCGCAGTACGAATTCCTGACGGCGCTGGAGGACCACTTCCCGCTCGCGACCCCGGCGCAGGTGGAGCTGGTGTCCGACACCGACGAGGCCGGCGCCGCGGCCTGGGCCGAAGAGGTCCGGGCCATCCCGAGCGTCACGGATGTCTCCGCTCCGGTCGAGCTGAACGGGTACAAGGTGTCCCGGGTGGAGGTCGAGAGACACCAGGGCTCCGATATCGTGCGCGAAATCCGGGCGGACCGTCCCGACTTCGAGAACTGGGTGGGCGGCTCGGATGCCGCCTCCGTGGACTACACCGATTCCCTGGTGCGCGGGGCGCCGTGGGCCGCCCTCATCGTCTTCGTCGCCACCTTCGCCCTGCTCTTCCTGATGACGGGGTCCGTGATCATCCCGCTCACGGCGCTGGGGATCAGCGTCATCTCCCTCGGGGCGGCCGTCGGCGTGCTCGTCTGGGGCTTCCAGGAGGGCAACCTCGCCGGTGTGCTGGGTTTCAACGCCGACGATGTCGCCGGCGTCGATGCCCTCGTGCTGACACTCGTGCTGACCTTCGGCTTCGGCCTGGCCATGGACTACGAGATGTTCCTGCTCTCCCGGATCAAGGAGCACTACGAGCAGGGGGAGAGCACGCGGCTGGCGATCGAGACCGGGCTGCAGAGCTCGGGCCGGATCATCACCTCGGCCGGTCTGATCATCGTGCTTGTGTTCGCGGGATTCGCCACCGGGGAGCTGATGCAGATGAAGGAGATCGGCGTGGCCCTGGCCGTGGCCGTGCTGCTGGATGCCACCCTCGTGCGCACCCTGCTCGTGCCGGCGGTGATGACCTCGCTGGAGCGGAACCTGTGGTGGGCGCCGCGCTGGATGCACCCCATCCACGCCCGGTTCGGTCTGCGCGAGTAGACGCCCGCACCGTCCTGCAGTTGGCTCGGACCGGCTTGCGCGCCCTTTTCCGGCCGCGTGACAGGGCTGCACCCTGTTGCTAACTCAGGAGAATCGGGAGATTGCCGGGGCGGCGCCGCGGAATCCCGCGGTCGCGGTCGGCGACACGACGGAATCTCCTGAGTTAGCCACAGACGGAGGCGGCGATGACGGATGCCGGCGCCGATCCCGGCGGGCTCGAAGGCACGGCGGGCGCCCTGTGGCAAACTCAGGAGAATCGGGAGCTGGCTGGGGCGAGCCCGCGGAATCACGCGGTCGCGGTGGCCGACCCGACGGAATCTCCTGAGTTAGCCACAGACCGGGTAGAGCTCGAGCGACTCGTTCGGCTCGAGCGGGAAGAACTCCCCGCCGCCGTGTTCGGTGACGCCTTTGATCCGGGCGTTCGAGAGGTCCTTGCCGGCCCGGGAGAGCACCATCTCGTGGGTCGTGAAGCTTCGCCGGGGCTTGAGGGCGAGCACGTAGTCCATCGCTTCGGAGATCTTCATCCAGGGCGCGCCGGCCGGCACGGCGAGGGTGCCGACCTGCACGCCCTCCGGAATGGTGAAGGCGTCTCCCGCGTAGTAGAACTCGTCATTGACGAGCACGCCGACGTTGTCGACGACCGGGATGGATTCGTGGATGACCGCGTGCTGCGCCCCGAAGAAACGCAGCGTGAACGGGCCGGCCTCCGCCGTGTCCCCGTCGCCGACGACCGTGACGTGGTAGCCGGTCGCTGCGGCCGCGACGCCCGCCGGGCCGTAGATGGGGACGTCGGGGTTCATCGCGAGGATGCGGTCCAGCTGCTCCGGGGTCCAGTGGTCGGTGTGCTCATGGGTGATCACGACACCGGCCGCATTCGCCGTGTCGGTCAGGGCCGTCGTGAAGGAGCCCGGATCGATGAAGAGCCTTTTTCCGGAGACCTCGAGGGTGAGCGCGGCGTGTTCCAGCTTGGTCAGTTTCATCCCCTGAGCTAATACCCAATCCGACACCGGCGCAACACGCTCCAGCGGTGCGTCGGCGCGGAGCGCGGGAACCGCCACACTCGAGATATGCCACACCCCGTTCTGCGGATTGCCGTAGCCATCAACGCGTTTGCGTCCTTCGGGCGCCGGCGCGACGTCGGTCCGAAGGTCGTGGCGGCGCTGCGCGAGCTGGGCCATGACGTGACCGAGTTGACCGAGGTCGACATCGACCTGCTTCGACGCGAGGTCCAGGCCACCATTGCCGGCGGCGTCGACCTCCTCGTCGTCGTCGGTGGAGACGGGATGGTGAGCCTCGGCGTGAACGAGCTCGCCGGCACGTCCCTGCCCCTCGCGATCGTTCCGTGCGGAACCGGCAATGACTTCGCCAGGGGGCTGGGGCTTCCCCTCGAAGACACCGAAGCGGCCATCCGTCACCTGCTGGCGGCGATCACCCGGCCGCCCCGCGCGATCGACGCGGTCCTGGTGCGGCACGGCGACCTCACCACCTGGTACGTCGGTGTGCTGTCCGCGGGCTTCGACGCCAACGTCAACGAGCGAGCCAACCGGATGCGCCGGCCCAGGGGGAAGAGCCGGTACACGCTCGCCATGCTCCGGGAACTCGCGACGTTCCGGCCGATCCCATACCGGGTCACGGTCGACGGCGTGCCGCGCAACCTCAGTGCGATGCTCATCTCCGTCGCCAACAACACGTCCATGGGCGGGGGCATGCTGATCGCCCCCGACGCCGTCATCGACGACGGACTGCTCGACCTGTTCATCGTTAAGCCGCTGTCTCGGCTTGGCCTGCTGCGCGTGTTCCCGAAGGTATTCTCCGGAACGCATACGCACCTGCCGCAGGTGGAACTGACGCGCTGCCGGAGCGTGCGGATCGAGGGCCCTGGGGTGATCGCCTATGCCGACGGGGAACGGGTCGGCCCCCTGCCGGTGCAGGTCGACGTGAAGCCTGGAGCCTTATTGATCTGCGCCTAGGCGCTCGGTTTGGAGGTGCCCCTTCCCGTGTGGCATACTCGGTAAGTTGCAAAAACGGCCCCATCGTTTAGCGGCCTAGGACATCGCCCTCTCACGGCGGTAACGCGGGTTCGAATCCCGCTGGGGTCACCACAACGAAGCCCTCTCGCCACCAGCGGGAGGGCTTTTTTCTGTCTACCGTGTCCCTCGACCGCCGCCACCCCCGCCGCCGAACTGTGAGTTTGGCACCTTCGTGGGGCCCGGGAAGGTGCCAAACTCACAGTTCGGCGAGGATGCAGGGGGCTTTAGGCGGTTTCGCGGGAGGCGACGAAGGCGCGGACGCAGGCCTCGACGTCGTCGGGCGTGTGGGCCGCCGAGAGCTGCACGCGGATGCGAGCCTTGCCGTGCGGCACCACCGGGTAGCTGAACGCGGTCACGTAGACGCCCTCGACGAGCATCCGGTCGGCAACGCGGGCGGCGAGGGCGGCGTCCCCGAACATCACCGGGATGATCGGATGTTCGCCCTCGAGCAGGTCGAAGCCCTCTTCGCTCATCCGGCGGCGGAACAGGGCCGCGTTCTCGCCCAGACGCGCGCGCAGCTCCCCGCCGGCGTCGACCAGATCGAGGGCCTTGAGGGTGCCGGCCACGACCGCCGGCGCCACGGTGTTCGAGAACAGGTACGGGCGGGCGCGCTGGCGGAGCAGGTCGATGATCTCCTTGTGACCGCTGACGTAGCCGCCCGATGCCCCGCCGAGGGCCTTCCCGAAGGTGCCCGTGGTGAAGTCCACGCGGCGCTCGACGCCGGCCAGCTCCGGCGTTCCCCGCCCGTGCTCGCCGATGAAACCGACGGCGTGGGAGTCGTCGACCATCACCAGCGCGCCGTACTTGTCGGCCAGGTCGCAGATCTCCTGCAGCGGCGCGAGATAGCCGTCCATGGAGAAGACGCCGTCGGTGACGATGAGACGCTGCCGGGCATCCTTCGCCGCGATCAACTGCGCCTCGAGGTCGGCCATGTCGCGGTTCTTGTACCGGTAGCGGGAGGCCTTGCAGAGCCGGATGCCGTCGATGATCGAGGCGTGGTTCAGCTCGTCGGAGATGATCGCGTCTTCGGCCGTGAACAGCGTCTCGAACACGCCGCCGTTCGCGTCGAAGCAGGAGGAGAACAGGATCGTGTCCTCGGTGCCGAGGAACTCGGAGACCCGGGCCTCGAGCGCGATGTGCAGCTCCTGCGTGCCGCAGATGAAGCGCACGCTGGCCAGGCCGAAGCCCCAGTCGTCCATGGCGGTCTGCGCCGCGGCGACGATGTCGGGGTGGTTGGCCAGGCCGAGGTAGTTGTTGGCGCAGAAGTTCAGCACCTCGGCGCCGCCGGTGCGGATGTGCGAGGACTGGGCCGAGGCGAGCCTGCGCTCGTTCTTGAACAGGCCGGCGGCGCGGATGTCGTCGAGCGAGCCCTGCAGCTGGGCCTTCATGGTGCCGTACATGGATCTCCTTGGGGTGATGGGTTAGCGAGGGCCCGCGAGGGGGCCACCAGGGGCAGTCGGCCGGGAGGCCGGTTCGTGCGGGCTTAGAGGGCGCTCCAGTCGAGTACGACCTTGCCGCCGGTGCCCGCGCGGGCGGCGTCGAAGCCCTCCTGCCAGCGTGCGGCGGGGAAGCGGTCGGTGATGACGGAGGAGAGGGCGTCGCGAAGCCATTCACTGGACTGCAGCATGGCGCTCATGGCCACCCAGGTCTCGTACATCTCGCGGCCGTAAATGCCCTTGATCGTGAGCATGTGCGTGACGACCCTGGCCCAGTCGACGTCGATCGGCGCGCTCGGCAGGCCGAGCATCGCGACGCGGCCGCCGTGGTTGAGGTTGGTGATCATCTCGGGCAGCGCGCCCGGGTGGCCCGACATCTCGAAGCCGACGTCGAAGCCTTCGCGCATGCCGAGCGTGCGCTGCGCGTCGGCGATCCGTGACTCGGCGACGTTGACGGTGAGGTCGGCGCCCATCTGGCGGGCGAGTGCCAGCCGCGGCTCGGAGACATCCGTCACGACGACGAAACGCGCGCCGACGTGCCGGGCGACGGCGGCGGCCATCAGGCCGATCGGGCCGGCTCCGGTGATGAGCACGTCCTCGCCGACGAGCGGGAAGCTGAGGGCGGTGTGCACGGCGTTGCCGAAGGGATCGAAGATCGCGCCGAGGTCGGGGTCGATGTCTTCGAGGTGCACCCAGACGTTGGATTCGGGGATCACCACATACTCGGCGAAGGCGCCGTCGCGGTTGACGCCGACGCTGAGCGTGCGGATGCACATCTGCCGGCGGCCGGCGCGACAGTTGCGGCAGTTGCCGCAGACGATGTGGCCCTCGCCTGAGACGCGGGCGCCGACGTGCACGTCGCGCACCTGGGAGCCGACCTCGACCACCTCGCCGTAGAACTCGTGGCCGGGGATGATCGGCGGGCTGATGGTACCGGCCGCCCAGGAGTCCCAGGACTCGATGTGCAGGTCGGTGCCGCAAATCCCGGTGCGCAACACCCGGATCTTCACCTCGTCGTCGCCGGTGCGCGGTTCGGGCCGGTCGACCAGCTCGAGTCCGGGAGCTCCGGAGGGTTTGAAGAGTGCGAGCACGGATGTTGCCTTTCGTTCATCGTTGAACTGGTGGTTCGACGCGGTGCGGATGCCGTCAATCACGACAGCGTGAGCGCTTGTGACGCTCCACTGAGTGTAAAGGGCGTGCATCACGGCTCGGGTGAAGGCCGCGAGGGTGGAGGTGTGGAGGCTGCGAGCGCGCAGCAGGCAAGCCGTGCCGCCGGGCATCCGGTAGACTCCTCGGAGTGAAGGGGAGTATCCCTCTGGACTCGATTCGGGTCCTATGCCGTGATCGTCAATACGGGCCGCGACGCCGGGGCCCCGGGCACGGTGGCATCTTTTTTCCAGGTGCGGGAGAGACTTTCGGGTTCCGTGCTGTCATCAGCACCCCGTGCAGCATCCCACCACAGTGAAAGGCCCTCGTGGATCTCGCTCTCCCCATCTGGTTCGAAATCGGCTCGCTCGTCGTCTTGACGGTCATCCTCATCGCCGACCTGCTCATCGTTTTCAAGCGCCCGCACGTCCCGTCGATTCGCGAGGCGAGCCTCTGGGTGGCGTTCTACGTCGCCCTCGCCCTGGTCTTCGCCCTGCTCATGCTCGTGCTGGGCGACGCGGAGCATGCGGGCCAGTTCCTCGCCGGCTGGCTCACCGAGTACAGCCTGAGCATCGACAACCTGTTCGTCTTCGTCATCATCATGGCGAGGTTCTCCGTGCCCCGGAAGTACCAGCAGGAAGCGCTGATGGTGGGCATCATCATCGCGCTCGTGCTCCGCGGAATCTTCATCCTGCTGGGCGCCCAGCTGATCGAGAACTTCAGCTGGATCTTCTACATCTTCGGCGCCTTCCTGCTCTACACCGCGGTGCGCCAGGCCTTCCAGAAGGAAGAGGACCTGGAAGAGTCCGAGAGCGGCATCATCCGCTTCCTCCGCAAGCACATCCGGATTTCCGCCGAGTTCGACGGGTCGAAGCTGCGCACCCGGGTCGACGGCAAGAAGATCTTCACCCCGATGCTCGTGGTGCTCCTCGCCATCGGCACGACCGACCTCATCTTCGCGCTCGACTCCATCCCGGCGATCTTCGGCATCACCACCAGCCCCTTCATCGTGTTCACGGCCAACATCTTCGCGCTGATGGGCCTGCGGCAGCTGTACTTCCTGCTCGGCGGCCTGCTCGAACGCCTCGAGTACCTCAAGTACGGCATCGCGTTCATCCTGTTCTTCATCGGCGTCAAGCTCGTGCTGCACGCGCTGCACACCAACGAGCTGCCGTTCATCAACGGCGGCGAGGGCTTTGCCTGGGCCCCGGAGATCGACACCTGGACCTCACTCGGCGTCATCCTCGGGTCGATGGCGGTGGCGACCATCGCCAGCGTGATCAAGGCGCGCTCCGACGCCCGGAAGCGCGGCCACACCCTGGCCGAAGAGATGCCCCACTACGCGGACGAGTGATGCCGCCCGCGGGACGGGCTCGAAACTCTTGATACGGTGGGACATTCGCGCCCCCGCCAGGGGCCGCGGGACCTGACCGGAGGACCCGTGACGAACGCTGGGGTAGACGTGGTTGTGAATGGCGAGAGCGTGCTCATGCTTCCCACCGGGGTTGTCCGGTTGGTGTTCAGCGCCCGGTCGGACGTCGGCTCGGTGCGCGCGGTCAACGAGGACAGTGTCATGGCACAGTGCCCGGTCTTCCTCGTCGCCGACGGGATGGGCGGCCACGCCCGCGGGGACCTCGCCAGCCAGACGGTCATCCGGGTGTTCGACGAACACATCGAAGCGGATGTCCCCTCGACCCCTGAGCGCATCCTCGACGCCATCCACTCGTCCAATGACGCCGTGCGCGACCTCAGCGCCGTCGACGATATCGGCGCGGCCGTCTCGGGAACGACCCTGGCCGGGGTGGCGTTCGTCGACGCGGGGGACAACGAGGGATTCCATTGGATGGCGTTCAACGTCGGCGACTCCCGCATCTACACCTGGGACGGATCCGCGCTCGAGCAGCTGAGCGTCGACCATTCCGCCGTGCAGGAGATGGTCGACGCCGGGCTGATCACCGCCGAGGCCGCCGAGAAGCACCCGGAGCGCAATGTGATCACCCGGGCCATCGGCGCCGACGAGTTCGTCGACACCGACGTGTGGCTGCTGTCCGCGACCGGCAGGCAGGCCTTCCTGGTCTGCTCCGACGGGCTCACCAAGGAACTCGACTCCGACGACATCACCCGGGTGCTCGCGGCCCACACCGACGCGGCCGAGGGCCGGGGGAATGTCGCCGACGCCCTCGTCGACGAGGCCACTGCCCGCGGGGGGCGTGACAACATCACCGTCGTGTTCGTCGAGTCGCTGCTCGGGCCGCCGCCCGGCGACGGGACGCATTCCGCCTGAGTGGACGACAGGTCGAGGTGTTAGCCTGAATGGATGCTTACCGGTCTGCTTCTTCTTCCTTGCCGCGACGGGTCCCAGTTCTGAGGCCACGCCCGTCGCGGAGTCCGTTGTCGGCTGTTCCCCATTCCCAGGAAGACGCACACTCATGAGCAACGCAGCAATCACGGGCGAACGCCCACGCACCCTGGCCGAGAAGGTCTGGGACAAACACCTCGTCGCCCGGGGTGAAGACGGCACGCCCGACCTCATCTACATCGACCTGCACCTCGTGCACGAGGTCACCAGCCCGCAGGCCTTCGACGGACTGCGCGTGGCCGGGCGGCCCCTGCGGCGCCCCGACCTCACGATCGCGACCGAGGACCACAACACCCCGACGCTGCACATCGACCGGCCCATCGCCGACGTCACCAGCCGCACGCAGATCGAAACGCTGCGGCGAAACTGCGCCGAATTCGGCGTGCGGCTGCACTCGCTCGGCGACATCGAGCAGGGCATCGTTCACGTCGTCGGCCCGCAGCTCGGGCTGACCCAGCCGGGCATCACCGTCGTCTGCGGCGACTCCCACACCTCCACCCACGGGGCGTTTGGGGCCATGGCGTTCGGCATCGGCACGAGCGAGGTGGAGCACGTCATGGCCACCCAGACGCTTCCGCTGAAGCCGTTCAAGACCATGGCCATCACCGTGGACGGCGCCCTGCGCCCCGGCGTCAGCGCGAAGGACATCATCCTCGCGGTGATCGCGAAGATCGGCACCGGCGGCGGACAGGGCTACGTGCTCGAGTTCCGCGGGAGCGCCATCCGCTCCCTCTCCATGGAGGGCCGGATGACGATCTGCAACATGTCGATCGAGGCCGGCGCCCGCGCGGGCATGATCGCGCCGGATGCGACCACCTACGACTACCTCGAGGGCCGCGCCCACGCGCCCCGCGGCCAGGACTGGGTCGACGCCGTGGCGTACTGGGAAACCCTCGCGACCGACGACGGCGCCGTGTTCGACGCCGAGGTCGTGCTCGACGCCGACGCGCTCGAGCCGTTCGTCACCTGGGGCACCAACCCCGGCCAGGGCGTTTCGCTCAGCGACACCGTGCCCGACCCCTCCGCCATCAGCGACGCCAACGAGCGCGCGGCGGCCGAGCGCGCACTCGAATACATGGATCTCGCCGCGGGCACGCCGATGAAGCAGATCCGGGTCGACACCGTCTTCCTGGGATCCTGCACGAACAGCCGGGTCGAGGACCTGCGTGCCGCCGCCGAGATCATCAAGGGTCACTCTGTCGCCGACGGCGTCCGGATGCTCGTGGTGCCGGGCTCCGCTCGCGTGCGAATCGAGGCCGAGGCCGAGGGCCTCGACAAGATCTTCACCGACTTCGGCGCGGAGTGGCGTTTCGCCGGCTGCTCGATGTGCCTCGGCATGAACCCCGACCAGCTCGCCCCGGGGGAGCGCTGCGCGTCGACCAGCAACCGCAACTTCGAGGGCCGGCAGGGCAAGGGCGGACGCACCCACCTGGTCTCCCCGCTCGTTGCCGCCGCCACCGCCATCCGCGGCACCCTGTCGAGCCCGTGGGACCTGGCCGCTGACCTGGCCGCAGGCGCGACCTCGAACACGGCCGCGAACACGACCGCGAACGGAGAGAAGTAACCATGCAGAAGTTCACCACCGTCACCGGGATCGCCGTTCCCCTGCGCCGCTCCAACGTCGACACCGACCAGATCATCCCCGCCGTCTACCTGAAGCGGGTGACGAAGACCGGGTTCGAGGACGCGCTGTTCGCGGCCTGGCGCCAGGACCCCGACTTCGTGCTCAACAAACCGGCCTACCGCGGAGCCCGCGTGCTCGTCGCCGGGGCCGACTTCGGCACCGGTTCCTCCCGCGAACACGCCGTCTGGGCGCTCCGCGACTACGGTTTCGACGTCGTGCTGAGCCCCCGCTTCGGCGACATCTTCCGTGGCAACTCCGGCAAGCAGGGCCTGCTCGCCGGGGAGATCTCCGAGGCGGACGCCGAGACGCTCTGGGCCGTGCTGGAGTCCGACCCGGGGCTTGAACTGACCGTCGACCTGGTCGACCGCACGGTGCGGGTCGGCGACCTCACAGTCTCGTTCGAGATCGATGATTACACTAGATGGCGGCTGCTCGAAGGCCTTGACGACATCGGATTGACTCTGCGCGACGAGGCGCGGATCACGGAATTCGAATCGACGCGGGAGGCCTGGCTTCCCCGCACCCTCCCCGCACTTTCTTCCCCCGAACTCTCCCCGCAAGGCAGGTAATACGTGAGCACACTCATCCAGGACGCGCAGAACCACGGCGCAGCCGTCGGCCTCAAGGGCGACCGCATCACCATCCGTGGCGGCATCCCGCTCGTGGGCCGGATCGAACTGAAGGGCGCGAAGAACCTGGTCACCAAGGCCATGGTGGCCGCGCTCCTGGGCGAAAGCCCCAGCGTGCTCAAGAACGTGCCGAACATCAGCGATGTGCGCATCGTTCGCGGCCTGCTCGAGGTGCACGGCGTCAAGGTCTCAGAGGGCGAAGAAGAGGGCGAACTGCTCCTCGACCCCGTCGACGTCGAGAGCGCGCACTTCGCCGCCATCGACGCGCATGCCGGGTCGTCGCGCATCCCCATCCTGTTCTGTGGCCCGCTGCTGCACCGCCTCGGCGAAGCATTCATTCCCGACCTCGGCGGCTGCCGGATCGGCGACCGGCCGATCGACTTCCACCTCGACGTGCTGCGCAAGTTCGGCGCCGTCGTCGAGAAGCAGGAGAGCGGCATCCGGATGTCCGCTCCCAACGGCCTGAAGGGCGCCAAGGTCGAGCTGCCCTACCCGAGCGTCGGAGCGACCGAGCAGGTGCTCCTGACCGCCGTTCGCGCGGAGGGCATCACCGAACTCAAGGGTGCGGCCATCGAGCCGGAGATCATGGATCTCATCAACATCCTGCAGAAGATGGGCGCGATCATCACGGTCGACACCGACCGGGTCATCCGGATCGAGGGCGTCAAACGCCTCGAGGGGTTCAACCACCGTGCCCTGTTCGACCGGAACGAGGCGGCCAGCTGGGCCGCCGCGGCCCTCGCCACCGACGGCGACATCTTCGTCGGCGGCGCCCGCCAGCCCGAAATGCTCACCTTCCTCAACGTCTTCCGCAAGGTCGGCGGCGCCTTCGACATCCACGACGACGGCATCCGCTTCTACCACCCGGGCGGCGACCTCAAGCCCGTGGTGATCGAAACGGATGTGCACCCCGGCTTCATGACCGACTGGCAGCAGCCGCTCGTGATCGCCCTGACCAAGGCCAGGGGAACCTCGATCGTGCACGAGACCGTCTACGAGCAGCGGTTCGGCTTCGTCGACGCGCTGATCGAGATGGGCGCCACGATCCAGATCCACAAGGAGTGCCTGGGCGGGCATCCGTGCCGTTTCGGCCAGCGCAATTTCAACCACTCGGCCGTCATCACCGGCCCGACGAAGCTGCACGGCGCCGACATCGAGGTGCCCGACCTCCGCGGCGGCTTCAGCCACCTGATCGCCGCGCTCAGCGCCGACGGCACCTCCACCGTGAGCAACGTCGGAATCATCAGCCGCGGCTACGAGAACTTCATCACCAAGCTCCAATTGCTCGGAGCGGACTTCGATCTCGAGTGATTCGACGTCGAGCGATTCGCACGTCGACGCCGGGGGAGACAGGGATAATAGGGACGTGCCGCAGCCGATGACGCCTGACCAGAATTCCCGAACCCGTTCGGAGAAGAGTCGACCGTCGTTCTTCTGGCTCCTGGCCGCCCTGATCCTGCCGATCATGAACCTGGCGGCCCGCTACCGGATCGTCGACGCACAGAAGTTTCCACGCGCCGGAGCGTTCGTGCTCGCGCCGAACCACTACACCGAGATCGACCCGGTCGTCATGGGCGTCGTGTCCTGGAAGCTGGGCCGGCTGCCCCGCTTCCTGGCCAAGGCATCCGTGTTCACGATCCCCGTGGCCGGCTGGATCCTGCGGAAGTCGGGTCAGATCCCGGTCGAGCGCGGTGGGTCGATCAGGGGGAGCGAGCCAGTGAAGGCCGCACAGCGACTGGTCGCCAACGGCCAGATGGTCGTCGTCTACCCGGAGGGATCGCTCACCCGGGACCCCGACCTCTGGCCCATGCGCGGCAAGACCGGGGCCGTGCGCATCGCCCTCGAGCATGACATCCCGATCATTCCGGCCGCCCACTGGGGCGCGCAGGAGATCATGGGGCGCTACTCCAAAAAGATCAGTCTCTTCCCCCGCAAGACGGTGTCCGTCAAGATCGGCGACCCGGTCGACCTCGACCGTTTCCGCGGCCGCCCCCTCGACTCGGCCACGCTGAACGAGGCAACCGCCGTCGTCATGGACGCCATCACCCGTTTGCTCGAAGACCTCCGCGGGGAGAAGGCGCCGAACACGCGCTGGAACCCGTCCGAGCACGACCAGAAAGAGACCGGCCGTTTTGAAGCCTAAGGTTCAGCCAGGCAAACGTGTTGCCGTTCTCGGTGCCGGAAGTTGGGGCACCACGTTCGCGAAGATCCTCGCCGACGGCGGCGCCGACGTCATGCTGTGGGCCCGGCGGCCCGAGCTGGCCCGGGAGATCTCGGAGGGGCGCCGCAACAGCGACTACCTGCCGGGAATCAACCTGCCCGTCGGCCTCCGCGCCACTTCAAGGCTCGACCTGGCCCTCCTCGGCGCCGAGCAGGTCTTCGTCTCCGTGCCGAGCCAGTCGCTGCGCGAAAACCTGATCCAGGCCCAGCCCTACATCTCCGAAGACGCCATCGTCGTCTCGCTGATGAAGGGCGTCGAACGATCCTCCGGGATGCGGATGAGCACCGTGATCGAGCAGGTCCTCGAGATCGACCCCGCCCGCATCGCCGCGATTTCCGGCCCGAACCTGGCCCTCGAGATCGCCAAGGAGCAGCCGACCGCCGCGGTGGTCTCCTCGGCCAGCCTCGAAACGGCCCAGGCCGTGGCCGTGCTCGCCACCACCCGCTACTTCCGCTCCTACGTGAACACGGATGTCATCGGCACCGAGTTCGGCGGTGTGCTGAAGAACCTGATCGCCCTGGCCATCGGCATCGTCGACGGGGTCGGCTACGGCGAGAACACGAAGGCCGCGATCATCACCCGCGGTCTCGTCGAGATGACCGATTTCTCGGTCGCCTACGGCGCGCATCCGGAAACCCTGGCCGGCCTGGCGGGCCTCGGCGACCTCATCGCCACCTGCCAGTCGCCCCTCTCCCGCAACAACACGGCCGGGCGGCTCCTGGGCCAGGGCTACAGCTACAACGACGTCGTCAAGCAGATGCAGCAGACCACGGAAGGCCTCGCCTCGGTGGGTCCGATCCTCGAACTGGCCAGGGCCAGGGGCGTCGAGATGCCCATCGTGGAGCAGGTGCGCCAGGTGCTGGCCGGTACGCTGAAGCCTCGGGATCTTGCGCCCCACCTGACCACAGACTCAGACGAACCGCAGGGCGAAAGGACGACGGATGACGGACAAGCTCACGGTGGCGCTGCTCTTTGGGGGGCGTTCAAGCGAACATTCGATCAGTTGCGCCACAGCGGGCGGGGTCCTGGCGGCAATTGACCCGGACCGCTACACGGTCATCCCGATCGGGATCACCCCCGACGGTGCCTTCGTGCTCGAAGTCAACGACCCGGACCGGTTCCGCCTGAATGCCGATGCGCTGCCCACGGTCGTCGACAACGGCACCCGGGTGCGCTGGCCGGACAGCACCAAGAGCCGCGAACTGACCGTCACCGACGCGACCGGCACCAGGTCCCTCGGCACGGTCGACCTGGTCTTCCCGATCCTGCACGGCCCGTTCGGCGAGGACGGCACGGTGCAGGGGATGCTCGAACTGGTCGGCCTGCCCTACGTCGGCTCCGGCGTGCTCGCCTCCGCGCTCGGCATGGACAAGCACTTCACCAAGACGGTGCTGCAGCATGCGGCGCTCCCCGTCGCCCCGTGGCGCACGATCACGGCGGAGGACTGGGCCGAGGCCCCCGGCATGGCGTACGCCGCCCTCGCCGGGGTCGGCTTCCCTGCCTTCGTCAAGCCGGCCCGGGCCGGCTCCAGCGTCGGCGTGAGCAAGGTCACGACGTCGGAGCAGCTCGCCGACGCGATGGCGGTGGCCCTGGCCGAGGACAGCAAGGTGCTGATCGAGGCCGGTCTGGTGGGCCGCGAACTCGAGATCGCGGTGCTGCAGGGCCGTCCGGGGGAGCCGACTCGGGCATCCGTCGCCGGCGAGGTAATCGTCAGCGGACGCGACTTCTACGACTTCGACGCCAAGTACCGGGGCGCGCCCGGGATCGACCTCGTCTGCCCGGCGGCGCTCACCGAGGACGAGCTGGCCGTCATGCGCGGGCTTGCGATCAGGGCCTTCGACGCCATCGACGCGGCCGGCCTCGCCCGGGTGGACTTCTTCCTCACCGCGGCGGGCTGGGTGATCAACGAGATCAACACGATGCCGGGCTTCACCCCGATCTCGATGTTCCCGAGCTGCTGGCTGGCCAGCGGTTACACCTACCCTCAGCTCATCGACGAGCTCATCGAGGTCGCTCTCTCCCGCCGCTGACCCCCCGCTGACATCCTGGCGCTGACATCCCGCGAAACCGCAGTTGTGCGTGTTATCAGCGCCGTTTAGCGCGCACAACTGCGGTTTCGCGGGGGGTCAGGGCGCGGGCGGGAGGTTCACGTCTTCGGCGCCGACGCACGCGCCGGTCGCGGGGATGGTGGATACGGCGCGGGACAGGTCCACCAGGACCGTCGAGCCGCTCACCTTTTCCGAGTCGACGACGAGCTCGGTCGCCGGGTCGCGACCGAAGGTCGTGTAGCGGTAGAGCGGTGCCTCCGAGTCGTCCTCGATCCAGTCGATGCCGTTGATGTTGACGCAGGGCAGGGTCGTCGGGCCGGGCACCTCCACGCCGCAGTGCAACAGGATGGCGGCCGGGTCGCCCCACGCCCCGGTGGCCTGCGCGTTCGTCTCGCGATCCGGCTGGTCGGCCACCGTCGACGGCAGGCGCACGATCAGGTCCGCGCAGCTCGGGTTCACGGCATCCGCGGCGGGTTCGAGCGGAACGATCGCGACGCAGCCGGTGAGCGCAACGGTGGCCGCAAGGAGGGCGCCGACGGCCGCGATGCGCAGCGCCGGGAATCTGGAAGTCATCGCATTCAGGCTACCGTTTGAGCATGACGAATGCTGCGGGCTCGAAGGCGACCACGACCGAGACGCTCGCCGGGCTGAGCGAGGGAGAGGTGCTCGCCCGCATCTTCCCCCGGCTACCGGCCGCCGCCGCCGCCCTGCTCGGCCCGGGCGACGACGCCGCCGTGATTGCAGCCCCCGACGGGCGCTACGTGGTGACGACGGACATGATGATCCACGGGCCCGACTTCCGACTGGCCTGGTCGACGCCGCACGATCTGGGCTGGAAGGCCGCGGCGACGAACCTGTCGGATGTCGCCGCCATGGGCGCCAGGCCCACCGCCCTCGTCGTCGCCATCGCCGCGCCGCCGCACACCCCGATCACGGTGCTCGAGGGCATCGCGGACGGCCTGCGGGACTGCTGCGAGGCGCTGGCGCCCGGCTGCGGCGTGGTCGGCGGCGACCTGTCGGCCTCCGACGTGCTGACGATCGCTGTGACGGCGTTCGGCGATCTGGAGGGTCGCGCGCCCGTGCTGCGGTCCGGCGCGCGCCCCGGCGACGTGGTCGCGCTCGCGGGCGGCCTCGGACAGGCGGGCGCGGGCCTCGAACTGCTCTTCCAGCGTGCCGTCGACGCGCAGGGCAACCCGAACGCGGAGCTCGCCGCCGCACTCCGGGAAACGCACCCCGACGTGCTCGCCGCCCAGTTCACGCCCGTGCCGCCGCTCGAGGCCGGTCCGGCCGCGGCCCGCGCCGGGGCGACGGCCATGCTCGACGTGTCCGACGGCCTCGCCCTCGACGGCGGACGCCTGGCCAGAGCCAGCGGCGTGGCCATCGACTTCGATTCCGCGGCCCTGGGCGACCGGATCGAACTCGCTCTGGGCGGCGGCGAAGACCACGGCCTGCTCGCCACCTTCCCGCCGGACGTGATGCTCCCCGACGGCTTCCGCGCCCTCGGCGTCGTCACCGCTGCGCCCGCCACAGGCGCAGGGGCCGGCGCAGGGAGTGTTGCCGGCGCCATCCTCGTCGACGGTGTTCCGCACACCCAGAACGGCTGGGACCCCTACCGAGGCTGGGACGGCGCCGCCGGCTAGCTCCTTCCCCTGCCCCTTCACCCTCCCGCGAAACCGCAGTTGTGCGCGCTAAACGGCACGCATAACGCGCACAACTGCGGTTTCGCGGGGGGAGGTCAGGGGGCGACGGGGGAGGCCGTCCAGACGGTGGTGTCGCCGTAGTCCTTGCGGCGCTCGAGCCTCAGGCCGGGGCCCCAGTCGGGTTCGGGCGACCGGGAGCTCCGCTCCACGATGACCAGCGCATCCGGATCGAGCAGCGGGGCCAGAGCGGCGAGGTTGCCGGCGAGCTCGGCGTCCGTGAGGTCGTACGGCGGGTCGAGGAAGACGAGGTCGAAACCGTCGGGGGTACCGGCCAGGAACGACTGAACCGCCTGCCCGACCACGCGAATCCGTGGGGCATCGCGTTTGGGCGCTGCCCGCAGCACCGCCTCGGTGTTCTTCTTGCACAGTTGAGCCGCGCTGAAGCTATTCTCGACCAGCGTCACGATTCGCCCGCCGCGACTGGCAGCCTCGAGTCCGAGGGCCCCGGATCCGGCATACAGGTCCAGAACGCGGGCACCGCGCACCGCGTCGCGGGCGTCGAGCGCCGAGAAGATCGCCTCGCGCACCCGGTCGCTGGTGGGCCGGGTGCCGGCCTTCGGAACGGCCAGGGTCAGAGAGCCGGCAAACCCGGCGACAATTCGCGTCATCTCCTCTCGAGCCTATCGTTCGGGGTGCTGGTGAGGGGGTCGAGGTGATGTCAGGATGGATGGATGACCGTCTCCTCGCCGATCAGCCAGACCCTGCTCGATGCGCTCTGGGACTTCCACGACCCCGCAGCGTCGGCCGAGCGCTTCCGCCGCGCCGAAGCGGACGCCGCGCACGACGACGACGCGAGGGCGGAGCTGCAGACCCAGCTGGCGCGCGCCCTGGGGCTGCAGGGGAGCTTCGACGAGGGCCACGCCGTGCTCGACGACATAGACATACAGTCGCCCTCCGGCCGCGTGCGGGCCCGCGCCGCACTGGAGCGCGGCCGGCTGTACCGGTCGGCCGGGGAGCAGGAGCAGGCCGTGCCGCTGTTCACCCTCGCCGCGCGGGAGGCTGCATCCGCCGGCGCGCAATTCATCGCCCTCGACGCCCTGCACATGCTTGCCGTGTCCGACTCCGGGCACGAGGAAGAGTGGACGATCGAGGGGCTGCTCGTGCTGGACAAGGCGACGGATGACCGCACCCGCCGCTGGGGCGTCGCCCTGCACAACAACCTCGCCTGGTACCTGCACGACTCCGGCCGGCCGGAGGAGGCCCTCGGGGAGTTCGAACTGGCGCTCACCGTCGCGACCGATGTCGGCACACCGGAGCAGCGTTTCATCGGGCGGTGGGGCGTGGCCCGGTGCCTCCGCACCCTCGGCCGACGCGACGAGGCGCTCGCCATCCAGCAGGAGCTCGCCGCCGAGCGTCCGGACGAAAAGTTCGTCCAGGCCGAACTCGCCCAGCTGGCCGAGGTTGACGATCACCAGAGATGACGGGCCCCCCGCCTACGATCGAAGTATGACCGGATCGGGCGCAGACGCAGGCATCGACGGTGCCGATGCGCGCGATGCCGATGCGCGCACCGATGCCGTCACCCTGGACAGCAAACTGCAGAACGTGCTCGGCGGGCGCACCGCCACCGCGCTGGCGAAGGCGTTCGGCGTCGCCACCGTCGGCGACCTGCTCAGCCACTACCCGCGTCGCTACGCCCGCCGCGGCGAACTCACCGCGCTCAGCCAGCTTCCCGTCGACGAGAACGTCACGATCGTCGCCGAGGTCCTCGAGGTGCGTGAACGCAGCATGAAGGCGCGCCGCGGATCGATCCTCGAGGTCAAGATCTCCGACGGCAAGGGCATCCTCACCCTCACCTTCTTCAACCAGGCCTGGCGCTCCCGGGAACTGTCGCCCGGCGTGCGCGGCATCTTCGCCGGCAAGGTCTCCGACTACCGGGGCAACCTGCAGCTGGCGCACCCCGACTACCAGCTCTTCGACGCCGAATCGGATGCCGCGCCCCTGGATGCGACCGCCGCCAGGCGCTGGGCGGAAGCACCGATCCCGATCTACCCCGCCACCGGCACGGTCGCGAGCTGGCAGGTGCAGAAGTCGATCGAGATCCTCCTGGACAGCCTGGGCGCGGTGCCCGACCCGATTCCCGACGACCTGCGCACGGAGCGCGGGCTCCTGGCGCACGGCTCCGCGCTCGAGAAGATCCACCGCCCGGAGTCGGACACGGACTGGGACGCGGCCAGGGACACCCTGCGCTTCACCGAGGCGTTCGTGCTGCAGTGTGCCCTGGTGCAGCAGCACACCGTGCTGCGCGAGCGGCACACTACGCCCCGGGTCCCCGTTCCCGGCGGCTTCCTCGAACGCTTCGACGCCGCGCTGCCGTTCCGGCTCACCGCCGACCAGAACACCGTCGGCTCCGAGATCGCCCGCGACATCGCGCAGGGCTCCCCGATGAACCGGCTCGTGCAGGGCGAGGTCGGCTCCGGCAAGACCGTCGTCGCCCTCCGGGCCATGCTCGCCGTCGCCGACAGCGGCGGCCAGGCCGCGCTCCTCGCCCCGACCGAGGTGCTCGCCGGGCAGCACCTCCGCTCGATCGTGGCCACCCTCGGGCCCGACCTCGCCGCGGAGCTCATGCCCGTGCTGCTGACCGGGCAGCTGCCGGTCGCCGACCGCCGCCGCGCCCTGCTGCGGATGGTCTCCGGCCAGGCCCGGATCGTGATCGGCACGCACGCGCTGCTGGGCGAATCCGTCTCCTTCTTCGACCTCGGCCTCGTCGTCGTCGACGAGCAGCACCGGTTCGGGGTGGACCAGCGCGAGGCGCTGCGCCTCAAGGGCGCCATCCCGCCGCATGTGCTCGTGCTCACCGCCACCCCGATTCCGCGCACGATCGCGATGACCGTCTTCGGCGACCTGGATGTCAGCACGATCGCCATGCTCCCGGCCGGCCGTGCCGGCATCGAGAGCTTTGTCGTGCCGCTGGCCGACAAACCGAACTGGGCGCTGCGGGTGTGGGACCGGCTCGCCGAGGAACTCGCGCTCGGCCGCCAGGCGTTCGTCGTCTGCCCCGCGATCGCGCCGAAGGAGCCCGAGCAGGGCGAAACGATCGAGGGCGCGACGATCGGTCCCGGTGCCGCGGCCGCGGATGCCGGCGCGCCGACGTCGGTGGAGGTCCTGCTCGAGGAGCTGAAGCGCAAACCCGCCCTCGCGTCGGCCCGGATTGCCCCGCTGCACGGCCGCATGACGAGCGAACTGAAAGACCAGACCATGCGCGCGTTCGCCGCCGGGGAGATCGACGTGCTCGTCGCGACGACCGTGATCGAGGTCGGCGTCGACGTCGCGAACGCGTCGGCCATGGTGGTGATGGATGCCGACCGGTTCGGCGTATCGCAACTGCACCAGCTGCGCGGGCGCGTGGGCCGGGGCGAGGTTCCCGGGCTCTGCCTGCTGGTCACGTCGGCGGAGGCCGGGTCGCTGGCGCGCGAGCGCGTCGAGGCCGTCGCGGCCACCCTCGACGGGTTCGAACTGGCCCAGGTCGACCTGGAGCTTCGCCAGGAGGGTGACGTGCTCGGCAGCATCCAGTCCGGCGGTCGGTCGTCGCTGCGTCTGCTGCGCGTCGCCACCGACGGCGACATCATCGCCGAGGCCCGCGCCCGCGCGCAGCGCCTCATCGGCGGCGACCCGGCACTGCGGAGCGTCCCGGCCCTGCAGGAGGCGGTCCGGCGCAGGCTCGACGACTCCGAGCGGGCCTCTCTGAGCAAGGGCTGAGAGGTCGGCTTTGAGCTTGCCGGTATCGGCTGCGCCGGGCACGCCGTGGCGCTAGGGTGATTTGTATGCGCAGGATCGCCGTCGTCCCTGGATCATTCGACCCCGTCACGCTCGGTCACCTCGACGTGATTGAGCGGGCCGCCGGGCTCTTCGACGAGCTCCACGTGCTCGTCGTGCACAACCCGGCCAAATCGGCCCTGCTGCCGATCGCCCAGCGCGTCTCACTGCTCGACCAGTCGATCCGCGACATCGGCCTGCAGGGCAACGTCATCGTGTCGTCCTGGAGCGTCGGCCTGCTCGTCGACTACTGCGTCGAGGTCGGGGCCAGCGTGCTGGTCAAGGGCATCCGGTCGCAGATCGACGTGGCCTACGAAACGCCGATGGCGATCGTCAACCGAAACCTCGCCGCCGTGGAGACCATCTTCATGCTCCCCGACCCCGCCCACGCGCACGTCTCGAGCTCGCTGGTCCGCCAGGTGGCCGGGCTCGGCGGGGATATCTCCCCGTACGTCCCGCCGGCCGTGGCCTCCTACCTCCAGAGGTCGATGGTATGAGCCCGTTCCCGACCGGACTGCCGACGGATTCCACCGTCGCGCCGGTCGAGCGTGGGGCAGCGGTGACGTTCGCGGACGTGGCGAACGAGGGCCGCGCGATCATCCGCAACGTCGAAATGGTCATCGACGGCAAACACTCCGCTGTGCAGACGGCACTCACCGTGCTGCTGGCCGAGGGGCACCTTCTCATCGAAGACGTGCCGGGAGTCGGCAAGACCATGCTCGCTAAGGCGCTGGCCAGGTCGGTCGACTGCACGGTCAGCCGCATCCAGTTCACGCCGGACCTGCTCCCCTCCGATGTGACCGGGGTATCGGTGTTCAACCAGGCCGAGCGCCGGTTCGAATTCAAGCGGGGCGCCGTTTTCGCGAACATCGTGATCGGCGACGAGATCAACCGGGCCAGCCCGAAGACCCAGTCCGCGCTGCTCGAGTGCATGGAGGAGCGACAGGTCACCGTCGACGGGACCACATACCCGCTGGCGAGCCCGTTCACCGTTGTGGCCACCCAGAACCCGATCGAGATGGAGGGCACGTATGCCCTGCCGGAGGCGCAGCGCGACCGCTTCATGGCCCGCATCTCCATGGGCTACCCCGACATCGACTCCGAGCTGGCCATGCTCGATTCCCGGGACACCACGAGCCCGCTCTCGCTGATCAGGGCCGTCGTGTCCGGGGCGGAACTCCGGGCGATGATGACGACCGCGCGAAGCGTCTTCGCTTCCGGCGCGGTCAAGGAGTACGCCGTCAACCTCGTGCGCGCCACGCGCGAAGACCGCGACCTCCGGCTCGGTGCCAGCCCCCGGGCGACCCTCCAGCTCATCCGTGCGGCCAAGGCGCAGGCCGCCCTCCACGGGCGGGAGTACGTGCTGCCTGACGACATCGACTCCCTCGCCGTCGCCGTGCTCGGCCACCGACTGGTTCCCACCAGCCGGGCGCTCGGTCACCACCACCAGGACAGCGGCCCCCTCATCGAAGAGGTCGTCGCGCGGATCGTCGCAGCGACCCCGGTGCCGGTGGGTTCGCAGGCCAGACCCTAACCGTCATGTCCCGGCAGCGACGACGTGTCCGTCCGGTCTGGTTCCCGCGTCTCACCCGGCGCGGCGGGATGTTCCTCGCCGTCGGCGGCGCACTCTTCCTCAACGCTCTCGTGATCGACCGGCGCGACCTCCTGTTCGTCGCCTGCCTGCTCCTGGCCGTGCCCGTCGTCGCGCTGGTCTACGTCACCGTCCGGCCGGCCAGGGTGCAGCTCAGCCGCGCCATCCGACCGGTGATCGTGCCGGCCGGAAGCGACGCCGTCGTCGCGCTGCGCGTGCGCAACCTGTCCTCCCGGCCGGTCTCCGGATCCCGCTGGCGCGACACGGCGTCGGCGGGGATCACGGTGCCGGGCAGCGTCATGCTTCCGACGCTCGACCGCTACGAGGGCGGCCCGGACACCGGGGGAGACACCGCGAGGCTCGAATACACCCTCACGCCCCTGCGGCGGGGGGTCTACGACCTCGGACCGCTCATGCTCGGCCGCACCGACCCGTTCGACCTCGCGGTCAGCGAGCGGCCCGTCGGGGAGCCCCACGACCTCGTCGTCACGCCCCGGGTCACCCCGCTGCCCGGCAACGCCCGGTCGATCCGGAGCGGGGACGGTTCGATCCATGAGCTGGTCCGGCACATCAGCCCCAGCTCCGATGAACTCATCGCCCGCGAATACCGGCCGGGAGACCCGATGCGACGCGTGAACTGGCCGGCCACCGCCCGGCACGGCGAGATCATGGTGCGCCAGGAGGAACAGCGCAGCAACCCGGCCGCGCGCATCATCCTCGACACCACACTGAGCGGGCGGCCGGAGTACTCGGCGAGCCAGGCCGCGGCGCGCACGAGCCGCCAGGACCAGGCCTTCGAAATCGCCGTGGAACTCACGGCCTGCGTGGGCGTGCACCTGCTCGACGCGGGCTTTCGGGTCGAGCTGATCGAACTGGGGCCCAGCCAGCTGGCCCCGGCGGCCGCCGCGGGGCGGGGAGGGCTGCACGGAGACGCGCCCGGCTTCTTCAGTGCTCCCGGCGGCGACCGCCTGCTGCTCGAAGGCCTGGCGAACATCGCGCCGGTCCAGCGTGCCGCGGAACGCGGCGCTGAGGCCCAACGGGCGAGCTCACCGCGCGGCGACGCCTCTCGGGGGTTGGGCGGCCAGCTGCCGACCTTCGCCGTGCTCGTCGACATCGACGCCCAGGATTCCGCCGAGCTCGCCGCGATCCGGGGCCGCTGCGCCCCGGCGGTGGCCTTCGTCCTGGACACCATGAGCCGCGGCGCCCTCGAGCGCCTGCGCGACGCCGGGTGGCACTGCATCGGGCTGCGCAGCCACCGGGACATCCCGGGGGCCTGGGACCAGGCCCAGCAGGAACGGGGTGCCGTCCGTGACCAGGCTTGAGCGCCTCGGCGCTCGGACAAGCGGCGCTGTGACAAGCGGCGCTGCGACGAACCGCGGTCGCCCGGGCGCGGGGCGGGGGAGAGGGCGATGGCTGCTCAGCCTGGCCATGCTGCTCCTGCTGCTCGCCGGCAGCGCCGTGCTCGGCCCGCTGCTACGCGGCTCCTCGTGGTGGTGGCCGATGGCGCTCGTGGGCACGATCGTGCTCGTTTCCGCGGCCGTACTCCGGCGCACCCGCGTCGCGTCGGCGCTGGTGCCGGTCGTCGGGCTGGGCGTGCTCCTGGCAACCCTGACCCTCCTGTTCGGCCAGGGAACCGGGCTGCTCTGGCTGATCCCGACGCCGGACACAATCGACCGGTTCGGGCTCCTGGTCGACACCGGCGTCTCCTCCATCGAGCAGCAGAGCATCCCGGCCGAACCGATCGAAGGCATCCTGTTCCTCCTGGCCGCCGGAGCAGGGCTGATCGCCGTCCTGATGGATGCCCTCGCGCTGACGCTGCGCTGGCCGGCGCTGGCGGGCCTGCCCGTGCTGGTCCCGGTCGCGGTGCCCGGACTCCTGCTCGACGAGGGGGCCAGCCCCGTGGCGCTGATCGCCACGGCGGCCGCCTATCTTCTGGTGCTCCGCGTGGACGTGCGCCTGCGTCGGGTCGCCGAGGCGAACGGCCCGCCGTCCGGCCGCGAGGCGGCGCGCGTGTACTCGCCGGTGCGCCGCCGTGCCCCCGGGCCGTCCTGGGCGGCGGTCACGGTGGGCGGTTTGGGCATCGTGAGCGCCCTCCTGCTCAGTTCCGCAACCCCGACCATCTCGGACGGCGACCTGTTCGCGGGGGGCTCCAGCGGACCCCTGTTCGGCGCCGGCGTCAGCCCGATGATCGACCTCGGCCAGGACCTTCGACGCCCGGATGCCGGGCCGGCGCTGCACTACACCACGACGGCAAAAACGCCGCCGTATTTCAAGCTGCTGACGCTCGACCAGTTCGTCGGCACGACCTGGACGTCCCGGTCCGATGCGGCGACGACGAGCAACACGGTCGACCGCATCGAGAGACCGCCGGGCCTGTCGGACGAGGTCAAGACCACGAAGACGACGACGATCGTCGTCATCGACGGGGTGGAGACGGACCTGCTTCCCGCGCCCAACCCGGCGAGCCGCGTCGAGGGGCTTGAGGGCAGATGGTTCTGGAACAACCTCACTCACACCATCAAGAGCACGAACACGACCACGCGTGGGCAGACCTACACCGTCACCGCGCTCGAACTGCAGCCGACCGCGGAGCAGCTGAGGGCTGCTCGCGGACGCTACCCGGTGAGCGTCGCGCCGAATCTCAAGCTGCCGTTCCCGCGCCCCGCCATCATCGCCGCCACCGCGAAGTCCGTGACGGAGGGCGCCGCCTCGGACTATGACGCCGCGGTGGCGCTGCAGGACTATCTGCGCGGCAGCGCCTTCGACTACGACACCGACGCCCCGGTCGAAGACGGCTACGACGGCGGGGGACTGGATGTCATCGGCACCTTCCTCGAGGTCAAGAGCGGCTATTGCGTGCACTTCTCCTCCGCGATGGCCGTCATGGCCCGCTCCCTCGGCATCCCCGCCCGCATCGCGGTCGGCTACCTGCCCGGTTCGCCCTCGTCGAGCGCGGAGGACGACACGAACCGCTACGAGGTCGACTCGCACGACCTGCACGCGTGGCCCGAGCTGTACTTCGTCGGTGTCGGCTGGGTTCCCTTCGAACCGACCCCCGGGCGCGGGACCGTGCCCGACTATGCCCGACCGGCGGATGCGACGACCCCCGAGGACGTGCCGGCCTCTGCCGCGCCGACGACCGCTCCCCGTTCCGACGACGGGGGCATCACCGCGGACAGCGGCGCGGTGCCCGCCGCCCAGGCCCGGCAGCAGGAGGCCGCCACGCTACTCCGCAGCGGCCTGTTCCTCGCGCTCGTGCTGGCGCTGCTGCTGACCCCGGGCGTGGTGCGCCTGGCCCGGCGCCTGCGCCGCAGGCGGAGGATCCTGTCCGGGAGCGGAGGTCCCGCGGACGCCTGGGCGGAGCTGGCCGATACCGCGGTCGACCACGCCGTGCGGGTTCGCGGCACGGAGACGCCGCGCGAGCTGGCCGGCCGCCTCGCGCTGCGTCCCGGCCTCTCCGGGGCGGGCCCCTCGGGGAGCGGCTCGCCCGGGGCC